>JAEORY010000201.1 GCA_016840645.1 Candidatus Borrarchaeota archaeon
CATTTTTTCAGTCACATGAGCGCATGATTCGTCCCTCATATGGTCCCATTTCATTTCTGACGCAAAGTGGCACATACGGGGCTAGTTTCTTGGAATTACTTGATGAAGATGGCCTCGGAGTAAGCAAGTTTGTTTCTTACGGAAATAAAGCAGATGTTAATGAGGCAGATATGCTTCAATATCTTGCAGAGGATCAAGACACAAGAGTTATGGCAATTTATCTTGAAGCCATAGGACGTGGTGAGGGAAGAACTTTTTTTGAGGTAGCAAAAGAAGTCACTCGCAAAAAGCCAGTTGTCATTTACAAAACTGGAACAACAACTGAAGGAACAACGGCTGCAAAAAGCCACACTGGTCATTTAAGCAGCCAAGCAGCCGTATACAATGGAGTTTTTAAACAAACAGGAATTCTTTCAGTCAGAAATTTTGATGAACTTCTTGCAGTAAGTAAGGCTTTAGCATTTCAGCCACTTCCAAAAGGAAATAGGTGTGCATTTGTTTCTAATGGTATAGGTCCAGTAATTGCTATGATTGATGCAGCAGTGAATAATAAACTTGAAGTTGCAAATTTACAAGAAAGTACAAAAGAAAACTTACGAGAGAATTTTCCTCCTTACTTTGTTGTCGAAAATCCAGTCGATGTTACTGGATCTGCAACCTCCAAGGACTATGAGATTGCATTAGAAGCGTTTCTTGATGATTCAAATGTTGACGTTTTGGTGCCCTGGTTTGTATTTCAAGATACTCCTTTAGATGAAGGCATAATCAATGTACTTGATAAAATGAACAAAAAGCGAATGAAACCTATACTAATTGGAGCACATGGAGGTCCATATACCAAGAAAATGACTAAATTAATACAAGAAAAAGGTATCCCAGTTTTCGATCAAGCAGGAAAAGTTATTGCCGCAGCATCAGCTCTTTGTCGATATAAAAGATATCTTACCAGAAAATCTTAAAACAGATCTTAATTCATTTATTGGATATCTAGGCTTTCTAATCTGTTTATAACGTCTATTAGTCTCTCACTAACGCTAACAGTATCTTTAAGGATTTTTGCTCTAATTTTTTCCATTGTATCTTCTTTGAAGCGTGCTCCACTTATAATAATTTGGAGGCTACTCGTTAGAGTCACAAGTAATTTCTCGACTTGGTTATGAATATCTTTAAGTTCATCTACTTCTTTCCTAATTACTGGCATTGGTATCGCTTTTTTCTTTTTCATTACATCTCTATAATTCACGGTTACGGTTCTTCAGGTTTAAAAAAAAGTGCACCGATTTCTTTTAAAGCCTTTTTAACAGATTCCTTCTTTCCACGGACTCTAATTACATTATCTTCTTCAAATTCTATAATAACTCCACAGTTCTCCGCTATATCTGACACACGTTCCACTGACAACTCTTTATCATATGTAATCCGTGCAAAACCCACATCTTTTTCTCGCGGAATATCTTTCACAAATCTTACAACTTCTGTGTTAGTCGAATTGTTAGCAGATGTATCATCAGCCACATTGGCAAGTTTTTCTTTCCATAACTCCACAAAATCCTTGCCACGTTCACTTGCGAACGCAAGAAGCATCTCTCTAACTCTTAGTAGTGCAATTTCTAACTCATCAAGAAATTCTACATTTTTTTCTATTGCTTCTTTTCCATAGAGTTTCACGTGAGTTAATAAGTATCTACTATGTCGTAGATCTTTGTTGATTGAGATCGGTAACTCGATATTTTCACGATTTAGTTTACCAAAAAGATCATGAAGAAGCGACCATGTCTTCTCTTTCAATTTTATTTCATCAGCGTCCATATCTTTCCCTCAGTCTAATATTTACTTCAAATTATATTGAGGCAGTATTGCAACTTAAGTAAATTCCCAAACACTACTAAAGTGACTTGCATGAAAGTATAATTTCAGGTAATTGACAAAAAACACTAAAATAAACTACTATTATAGTGATAGAGCAACTCTTGTACCAAAATAAAATAATTTTATGGAGTTCTAATTACAATCAGGAGGCATCTATTTGCCTAAAAGGAAAATCGCAATAATGGGTGTAGGAAACACCTTACACAAAGATGAAGGGGTAGGAATTCACATAATACGTGCCTTAGAAAAAGAAAAAAAGCGTTACGAAGCATTAAAGGATGTAGAAATAATTGATGGAGGCACAGGAGGTCTCCTTCTGTTAAAACTGATAGAGGATTTCGATACAGTTTTTATAGTTGATGCCGCTTTAGCAGGAGGCAAGC
Source organism: Candidatus Borrarchaeota archaeon (assembly GCA_016840645.1). The sequence continues at coordinate 2,253 of JAEORY010000201.1, forward strand.
CGGGAGATATCTATATATTAAGTCCAGAACAAATTTCCAAGTCACCAGATTCTCAACATATGTTTTCAGCCCATGATATCGACCTAACATACACCCTTCAAGTTGGTAGAGAACTGGGCATGCAAACTGAAGTTATTATAATAGGTGTTGAACCGAAAGAATACACTTCCCATGGTTTAAATCTTTCAGAGGAATTAAGTAATAAAATCACTGAAATAATAAAAGCAATCGTTAATGAAGTCAAAAAACTTAAAATGAAGTTAAATTAATTTGCCATGAAATCCTCTAATATAATATATTCAATTTTTATTTGCGTCCGTTAACGGTTTGAGTGGTATTAGTGAAAAAAAAGAGTTTAATAGTCCTGATTGTCCTTCTATTAAGTTTTTATATCACATTATTAAAAATCGACATAGCGGTTGCTCAACCAAATCCACAACCGTACTATTTTGAAGAAAACGTAACTGTGCGAGTAGATACTAAGAACGATAGCTTAAATGAAATTAGGTTTCAAGGAACCCACCTAAATATTACCTCTGATGATCATCTAATCGATATTTCGAACAAATCCGCCTTTGAAAACGCCACTTATGCCCTTTTAAGTAGCCAAATTGGAGATTATGACTTTAATAGATACGGAAATACTTTCCTTCATCAACAAGGTGATGGTGTAATCTTCACGGTTGCATATGCAAATCTTAGCCAGAGTGATGCAGAATTAAAAGCAGAAACCGCCAAAGAAATCTTTGAAAATGCCTTCAATGTCACTCTATACAACAGCACTAATACAATTGATAATGAATATCACATTTTTACATTCGTGAATGAACGACCACAGTTTAACGAAATATTTGACAAGTTCTGGTCTGATGCTAGCAATGTAACTGCTGGTTTTCCTGGTTTGCTTAATAATGGTGATTTAAGATACGATATTAAGGTGTCAGATTACGCAAAGGTCGTAATGGGCTTTATAAATAAAACTAGAGATATTAATAGCACGCCAACATCTTTACGTGAAGTATTTTTTTCGATCGAATATTTAGAAGAAGGGGTTATGGAACTTTCAACAGGGAATTATAATTTCAGTTTGAACGACATTTTTCATCATACCGGTGACATTTCGCGATATGATCCCTCTAATAGCTCGAGAATTAACGTGTATTTGCCAACACCTTTAGAGCCAAACGTGACTCAACCTGATCCAGACTCATATCAATCCAGCCTTAATGTAAGTAATGGAACAATAGAGTTTGCATACAATACAACAACAACCTCACTAACTAATTTTAACGCAAGTTTTCTTTTTGAAAAATGGCCAAGTCTTCAGGTTGTAAAGAGCATATCCGTTGATGACTCGTATTCCAGAGGTGACACCTTTGTAGTAGAGGTATCAGTAACCAACATTGGTGAAGGAAACGCCAGCGATGTAATAATTGATGATACTGGGAAATGGGACGCAGACTTAGAACTTGCTAGCGGAAATCCAATAGAAGAATGGTCAGTCATTGAACCAGATGAAACTGAAGACTTTTCATATACGTTGCGAGTGAAAGATTCAGCGTCGCAAGGATTTCTTTTCTTGAATCCTTCCATTGTGAACTATAATTTTTCATCAGAAGACACAGCAACTGTTGTTCATTTGAATGCCACATCAAATGATGTATTGGTTCCAGTAGAACAGGATTTTCCATCATTGACTGTCACTAGAACGATTTTAAGAGCGTCTTATTCTAGTGGAGAAGAAATTAACGTTACGGTAACTATTTCAAATTTAAGTGAATTGAATCCTGATGGTAATATAACCGTTCTTGAATGTATTCCGGGACTTTTTGATAGATCTTCGATTTCCAACAATACATCTATTTTAACATCACAATATGATTCAGGAATATACAGGGTGAATTTTACCTTAGGATCCCCCTCTAAACATCACTCAACCACATTTAATTACACTTTCTATTCTTTAGATTTAGGTAAACTATATTTTGAACAGAGTAACGCCACATATTTCTATGAAGGAGAATCTAATACTATTAGATCTAACGTATTAACATTTATGAGCTATCCACAAACTCTCCAAGATCTCTTTTACCATAACATTAAAGTTAAAGCAGATTTCAATACACCTGTTAACCCAGACACTACTATGACTGTTAATGTAACTATTACTAATTTTAGCAATTCATCTGAACAGTACAGGATTATAAATCGTGCACCATATCGGACTATTCAAAATCAAATTGAAGAACTTAATCAAACATCAGGAGATAACAATTTTACTTTAACTCTTGATCCAGGTGAAAACTATGCTTATAATTACAGTTATTATATTCCTGATCGCATAGGTAATAATTACTTATATGCTCCTATATTGGTTGTCTCCAGTACTTCTACATCTCTTGATCCAGTAATCGCTTTTTCCGAGGTAGAAAATTTTCATATCAATAGAAGACCTAAGATAGATTCAGTTTCTTTTAATGCGACAAAACTATACCGTGTGAAAGAAACCGTTACGGTAGAAGCTAGTATTTCAGACCATGAAACGCCACGCGCACAATTAACTGTTGTGCTTCGGATTAATGACACCGATGATCGACTCTATAATATAAATATGACCTTTGATGAAAAAACGAACTTATTCGTTGGTAATTTTACTCCAGGTGATGGTGCTTCGACTGGAACACACACCTTTCGAATTTATGCTACAGACGAATATGATCTAACAGGTCGCTCATCTTATTATAACTTCACAGTAAAAAACACAAAACCAAAAGTAGAATGGATGCAGTTGTATGAAACCAACGTGACAAGAGGGGCTACAATAAAGGGATCTCTAGGCGTTAAAGAAGTAGAAACTCCCTTATTTAATCTAAATATTTCTCTTTACTGTAGTTCTCCAAGTATCAGTATTGTTTACTATGGAACGTTGAGCTTGTTTGAAGCGCGTCTAGTTGATCAATATTACCGCATAGGATCGTTTGATATAGAAATAGACACCTCTAATTGGCAAGAAGGTACTTATGATGTATACATAAGCATCGAAGATGACACGACGTCTATAACTTACTATTATGGAGAAATAACCGTTCAAATAGATGATTCGCCATTTTATGCAAATCCTAACCTAATTTTTGGATTAGCATATAACATCGGAGTCATTCTGTTCTTGATTTTCCAATTTCGAGCTTTTGCTCTTCTCTTAAAGAGAGAAATTCCTTTTTAGACAATTATGCCAATTTTTTTTCTTATTTCTTCATGTATTAGGGCGACTGTCTCCATAGGGTCGCTATGAGTTGTATCTATTTCGAATACACGTTCTAAACCGTATTTTTCTATTGCATCTTGAGCACAAATTTTACAAAGTTCAGCATCGATGTTTTCTAATATTTTTTTAACTTCAAAACCCTTTTTATTTAGCCTTTCATATAGTTCATCGGTAGTAGCATGTAGTACTACAACAAGAAGTACATTTTCTAGAGAGACGATATCTGGCAGAATACTGTCAATGACCGTTAGTTTTCTTATTTTACGTAGCATATTGTCTATAAACGGCTGTAATTTATCGATATCGGCAATTAAAGAGTTTCTTTTGATATCCAAACCCAAAAAGTAACCATTTCTCACAATATTGCCACTATTTATGTAAATTCCGTTTAACTTTTTACTAAGAAGTTTAGAAACGGTTGTTTTTCCAGTTCCTGGTGTTCCTGTAATTAATATGACTCTGGATTTTGAATTATTGTGAGTTTTTTGCAGTGGCAATCGTCTCCATTCTATGATAACTCAATTATTTCTTTGATTAGATAAGAAAATCAAGTTATATGTTTCTATAGTTTTTTAGACAATTCTGTGAACTACCAATCAACAAGTTAGGGGGTTTTCTGGCGAATTTGTTATAAACTATTAGCTCCACCATTTATGTATCAAAATTTTGAAGGCGGCCTCACTTTGGATATTACAGTGCTTATTCCTACAATGAATGAACCAGCAGTTCAAGACGTGATTAAAGATGTATTTATAGCTTTAGAGGAGCATAACGTGAATGTTTTAGTGATAGACAAGTCAAGCGATGATACTCCAATACGTGCAGAACAAGCTGGTGCACGGGTTATATTTCAATTCGCAAGAGGATACGGTGACGCCTATCTAACTGGTTTCAAATATGCAACTGGTGATATCATTGTTATGCTTGACGGCGATAGAACCTACGATCCTATGGATATTCCAAGTTTGTTAGAACCTATTTTGCGTGAACAAGCCGATTTTGTTTTAGGAAATCGATTTGCCAATTTAAAAGAAGGTGCAATGAGTTATCGGAACAAACTTGGCAATAAAACTATAACTGCCTTTGTAAATCGTTTGTATGAGCTTCAGATTTCGGATAGTCAAAGTGGTATGCGTGCATTTAGACGAGACATGCTCGATGATGTTAATCTTGATTTGAAGGGTATGCCTTTCGCTACTGAGATGATAATTGAGGCAAGACGTGCTGGGGTTAGAATTGCTGAGGTTCCAATAAGTTATTATCCAAGGGTCGGTTCGGCAAAACTTCGCGCATTTAGACATGGCGCATCAATTTTTGGTACCTTACTACGTATGCTTAGAGATTATAATCCTCTGCTCTTATTCGGAAGCATTGGCTTCTTACTCATTATTTCAGGTATTTTAGTTGGATTGCTGCCCGTTTTTGGATGGATAGTTTCGGGTAGCACTGCAAATCTTAGACTCACTATTTTTTCAGTACTTCTTATATTGAGCGGCTTGCAAGTACTACTTT
>JAEORY010000202.1 GCA_016840645.1 Candidatus Borrarchaeota archaeon
CCGCTTCGTTTGCCCCGCGTCATCTGGTCCATTCGCGCCGTACCGGATCCCTCCGTGTCAAACCTAAAGCCCCTCGAGGCTTACCTGCCGTTAGATTGCGATCCAATGTGCCGACAAATATCTTTGTCAACTATGACAAGAATGTATTGGACAAAAGGATGTTATTGGATCGACATATTGCCGAAGGAAATTTAGATCCCGATGATATTGAGGGATTAAGAGATAGCGATAACGATGAGGATTTATTGGGAACAGATATTTTTAAAAAATATCTAGATGCTGCGGGTGGGCCTCTATTCAAGGCGGAAACGGAAATGTTACGCAAACATCAGGAATCGTTACGCCTGTCTAATCAAAACAAAGCTCTCAATGAAGAGAGGGCACGGGTCTGTTTGAAATCTGATCTGGAAATTGGACCTGTAGAGGTCAAGAGAAATGATTTTCCTAAGCATAACAATTACAATAATATACCTAGTCATCCATTCCGCTGTCTATTCACTGGAACGACTGGATCCGGAAAGACTACCAATATGATTCAGCTCCTAATTCAGCCCCATTATCTCAAGGATTACTTTGACACCATCTACGTTTTTTCTCCCAACTGCAAGACTGAGATCGAATTTGAAGAGATCCAGAAAAAGAATCGTGGAGATGTGGTGATGACGGAGGATTTTGATGAAGTCAATGTCAACAATATCTTTCAGAAAATGATTCGTAATGCTAAAAAGCACAAGAATGACCGCAGCATGATGCCTCGAGTGCTCTTGTTTATTGACGACTTTGCAGGACACAAAGAAGTAATGACCAGTGAACTCTTGGTCAAGATTTTCTTTATGTCTCGTAAATACTCGTGCAGCACTTGGATTAGTTCTCAGAGATATAAGTGTGTTCCTTCCAACTTGCGAGTCAACTCTGAATTCCATGTCATCTATGAACAATCTTCTATGCAGACTCTGCTTATCGCTGAGGAACTATCCATGGGTCGTTTTACCAAGGATCATATCTTTAATGCTATGGACAAAGTCAGTGATACGCCATACAGTTTTCTATTTATCAACGCGAGACTCCGTGTCCATGAAGGTAGATTTAGGTTTACTTATAAAGAAAAACTTATACCCCAAGGATCGTCCATAGCTGACGAAGAAGGAGGAGACGATGACGAGGACAGCGATAAAGAGGATGATTCCCGTCTAATTCGCGAACATGACCGTGAAAAAATTAATTCTAGGTTTAATTCATAATTCAAATGGCTCCACGATATGGAAGAAGAAAATACGGAGGTGTTGGTGACGCGTTCCGTCGAGGTTTATTTTCTGGAATTATTCGAGGTTTAACTGGAGTGGCTCAACAAGAATTAAAAAAGTATTCAGATGAACAAATAAAAAAACTCAAGGAAGAACTAGAATCAGGACGCCATCATCGACATAACTTACATAATAAATTTACGCCTAGTGCAGATCACGCGAAAAGAGCCCTTTTAAATATCGGAAAAACTTATACGGATGCGGGTCATCTTCGTCGTGGGATATCTAACGCCCACTACATCAAGAAGGCTCGAGCTGGAAAGCGATCACAACTTAAGTATAGTTCTTCGGGGTTACCTAAAGGCATACAAAAGAGGTTTAGGATGGCTCTGGCGGCGAAAGCCGCAAACCAAGGACGAAGAATTAAGGGAAAAACTTCAAAAATCAAACAGACACGTGGCAAGAAAAAATAACTTGGTGTACGTATACATTTAAATTAAAAAATGGCCAAAGGGATACCTAAAATGAAGAAGATGATCAAGAAGATCAAACTAAAGCGACGAAAGCCCCATTTCAGCACTACGATGCCTGTGAAAAGACGCCATAAAAAGCCACCTATCATGACCGGAAGCTACCCAGTAGATAATCATTATGATTTCAAGCATCCGCCCAGTCAAATTAGATCTTACAAGACTATAGTACAATCGAGAGCCAAAAACAATAAGAAAGTCCCTTTAACTAAGGCTGGCGGCAAGATAGGACATATATTACATAGACGCAAAATGATGAGAAAAAGAAAGCAAGTCAAATCATAATTCAACAAGCACCATCCCAAACTTGGTCTTAAGTAATATGGCCCTTTTCCGCAATGTCCGAGGGCCGATGTTTAACAACACCACCCAGATTACCGCCATACAGCGATACATACGCAATTCAGGAGATCTAAAGGTGGAAAATCGTCACCCTTTCCGCGATGCTGCCATGTCTATCCGAGGAGCAGAAAAAATGTACGCACGCGAGAATCCAGGTATCAAGGATCAGTGGTTTGAATCCAAACTACAATACCGAATGGTTGGTCATGACGCTATGCTCCAAGCCAGGGAGTCCGAACGACACAACGAAAACAATCCGCTTTTGAGATCTGTAGAAACAAAACCTGTTCGATTTACCAAACGCGATGTTAACTTAGTGGAGCGTGAATCTATGCAAATGGATGAAGATGTTAAAAACATAACGATGGAGCGAACCATGCCCGTCGCTGAAAGTAGCGAACTCAATTTGGGAAATACACTTCCCAATAATGCAAATGCGTCTGTACATGAGTACAAAGTTCCTAAAAACTATTCTGAACTCGAAATGGTTAAGGATGAAAAGGTTCCCCAAGTCAAACAAATGGCCAAAGCAGGAGCACCAGGAACCAAAACCCGTAAACGCAAATCAGCTACCCCCGCTCCTAACCAAACAGCTCCTCCGTTGGGAAAGAAAGCTCGTGAAGAAGTAAACCCTGAGACCCTTTTGAAGAAAGTCAAGGCCAAATTGCATCCTCGTCAATCCACATAATTCATCTGCCCTCATCATTATGAGTGCAGGAGCAACTAATGCAACTCTCATTCTTCAAACGTTGGTTTACGTCTTTAACCATCTCAGCGAGTTCAACCTCACCGCAGAAGCTTCTTCATCATCCAATTTTTATCCTAATAACTATACCTCACGAGTTACCGGAATCATCACCGCTGCTTCCACTCTGGTTATCAGTATTGCAAGTGGGCTTATATTAATGATCCAGTGGGTCAAAAATAGACGTTTAGGATAGATACATAATAAAAATTACACGGTTGCTACACGTTAAGTTAGTCTCATAATTCAAAACGACTCATGGCACAAGTCGCACCTCCTACCAAACTTGCTTTGCAAAGCATCCAGGTCAATGAGAACCTGAGCAAATACCCACAAACGCATTATGGGATTCCTAAGTCTGATAACGACTTTGCTGCTGCCCGTGATTCGCTTCGTGACCGTGAGCGCGGTATTACAACCAACTCTTTCGTTACGGAGAATCAGAAGATTACTCTTATTATACCACCTCAGCAGCGGAATATTGTACCTGATGAAACCATCATCCGACTCAAGGTCAAAGTAAATAATATGGATGATACCTCCAAAATTGGTGGTTCCATTCAACGGGCTATCCGTACTTTGGTTATTCGTGATGGACGTGGTACCGTTCTCGAACAGATCCATGACTACAACCTTATCGCTCAACGATTGATTGACGTCCACATTCCTGAACGTGTCCAGAACAATGTCATGCAGACAGAGGGCATCTACTCAAAATATACGAACATTACTCAACGGTCATGGCCTCGTCTAATTCGCGTGGAAGCTAAAGGCGATGTTAAAGGTAATTTTAGTACCCTTGAAAACAATAATACTAGCGTCGATACAAAGCTAAGACTAAATCAATCATGGACAAGCGATGCCTTGCCAGGAGATATTGTTCAAATGATTCCTGATGGTGCAGCCGGAGAGCAACAAACGCGACTCGTCAGAAAATCGAACAACAATCACACAATCGGTTTGGATGCAAATTGGGCAACTCTCTCACCAAATGATCTTGCCGCTGGTGGATTATGGCACGTTCCTCGTGATGAGGCTACTCCTTATTTCCGTCATGTTAAGATGAAATGGCTTACTAACAAAGAGGTTGTTTTCGCGTTCCAGCTTATCGGATCCGGACTTTTGACTTCATCCAAACATATTCCTCTGTGGGTTACAAAAGGATTGCAGATCGAAATGACTCTTGACACAAATAACATTATTTTTGAATCGCTCTTGACTCCTGCTATTGCCGTAACTCAAGCCGATGTACTTTACACAGCTGTTACTCTTACTCCTGTCATGCAAAGTGCTCTGGAAAGTCAGTACCATCGTCGTGGGCTTAACCTTTTGGTTCCTGTCTTCCATGTTGATCTTCGTAACGTTGGTAGAACTAACACTATTCAAGAAGATTACTACAACTCGTTCGCGATGTTGAATAGAATTTATCAAGGAACTCGTGATCAAAATAAGATCACCGCTTATCCGTATGATTCATTCAACAATATCCGATTAGCCCCTACTCGCCGGTATATTGAATATAACCGTATTTACATGCCTCACTGGGGTAACGATAACGATCTTCTACCTATTGATCATTATCTTGAATCAAGAAAGGGTATCAACTTGCTCGGAGACAAAAAGCTCGAACTTATCTCATTCTCGCAGTTCCAGGGTGTCAACCCTGCTACTTTAATCGATTATGAAAAATATATGAGTGGATCGACTAGCACTAGCACTATGGAAAAATGTAAAGAAATTTTTGTCAATAACCTCGAAACCGAACCTTCTGGTTTCTTGACGGGTGTGGATACCAACAACGGAACAATTCGTCTTCGGCTTGAGACTGAAGATGATCAAACTGTAAAGCAGATCTACATGATTTTCATGGCGTTCAAGATGATCACGTTCCAAGACGGATCGCCGCCGCTTGTGCAAGAATAGATATAGTTAATAAAAATAAATGTAATTATGATTTAACAAAGACAGGTTCACCGCGTCTATATACTGCTAGCTTGTAAAAATGCCATGTAAAAAAGAAGCGCTCGCCATGGAGAGTTGAATTCGTAGGGCGGAATCGATAAACCATTTTCTCGTTATTGGTGTCAATACCAGTGAGAAAACCTGATGGTTCTGTTTCGAACTCATCAATATAATAGTTAGTTTTCTTTTTACCATTGGTTGGTTTGTCATGGAAATTTCCAAATATGAAATCGTCGGAGCGGTAATTTTGGAGAGTACCCAATGATCTTTTACAATGGTAAAAATGATCGATGTCTTCTACGTTAAGATCTGTGCCCCAATCGGGTCTGTAGATACGGTTGTATTCCCATGATCGAACTGTGGGTTGACGGGAAATTGTATTGAAAGAATCTATACCCCATGGTGTTGCATCTGGGCCAAAAGGTATTGAGATGTTGCTATATACACGATTAAGCATCGCGAAACGATTTTTAAACTCTAACTTATGAGTAGTAGAATTATTGAGGTCTTTTATTTCATCACGCTCTTCACAGAAGAATGATGGAAAGCAGAAATGAAGCCCAGATGAATCATATTGTTTATCGATGGTTTTGATCATCTTTTCGGTCAAATCCACACCCGTCCATAACACTTCCGCTCGAACCACTTCAATAAAAGGTAGAGACGAAGTAGGTAGATTACGAAAACTACCTATCAGACTGGTTGATTTGTCTCGGTGGTCTCGTAGATAATTATAAGGTTTATCTATTTCTAATTCAATCTCCATCCCTTTAGTGATCCATAGAGGAATATGTTTTGTAGAAGATAAAACACCACTAGCAGTAGGATGAAATACAAAAGTAATTTCGCTAGAAACATGTCCTGGTCCTTTATCCAAATTAGATCCTGGTTGTTCATAATATTTCTTCCCAATATGATAATACCATGGCGTATAGCAATGGTGACCGTGATACATTACATGAGCATTTGCTTCTGCATCTCCTTCTAAATCGGGAATAGTAATAGGATCACCATATAATTGAATACCGCGATTTCCGGGATTACCTGTTGATTGAGGATTAAACATACTCTCTACTACAGTATTCACAGTTCTTGTATATCCATTAGTTGCGTTGGAAGATGACGTAGACCAATGCGCTTGTTGTCTCTCTTCAAATGCTTCTTCATTTTGTTCCTCATGATTGTATTGGGATCTCCAGCCCATGTATCTCTGGAAATCAGTAATGAAATTGGGCTCTTTATTAGTAGCTGCTGGAACTTGGAACGTATTGATAGAGTTGATAAATCTGTGGTCTGTTCCAGGATGAATATTAGCATTCCAATCTCCTTCTTGAAACACGCCTGACCAAGCAGCTCTAGGTCCGACAAGCATAGAGGGAACTTCATATTCATATACCCCTTCTTGTTGGAATGCGGTATATTTTATCGCTTCAGGAACATGTACATCAAATAGTGTCTGGTACACTCGGTTGTAGCGCTCAATGTTTTCCAATTCAACACCATGACCATCTCGAATGACGAGACGATAAAACATACGCTGAATACCTCCGTCCATGTAAGTGAGGGAGTCAAAGTTATGGAGTTTCACGGTTATGCGAATTGCTGTTTCTCCCGGAACCATTGTCTTAATACATGCAGGAATCTTGAGCTTAATAATCTGACCCGATCCAGCAGGTCGAGCATCAGTAATAGTATTATCTCGCTTACGGAAACTGTTGCGAGCATTAGCGATGTCATGATCAGCACGTGGAAGTTTATAGTCAATAAATGGCACTCGACCAACAGTCTCCACGTGTTTAAGATGAGTGGTCGCATTGCCTTTGACTTTCGGCACTGAAGGATGGTGATTGTTGGCGCTCATCCGTTTGAATTGTGATGCGAGTCAAATGGTGTTTGTCAAGAGTCTCTGAGATTGTTAGGAAAGTACGTTAGCAGCTTTGGTATTTTTTAAAACAAACAGCTTTGTAAGGAGATCGTGTAAGCATATTTGATATTTTTTAAAAAAAACAGCTTTGTTAAGAGAACATTAAAGCAGACTTGGTATTTTTTTTAAAAAAGCTTTGTTAGGAGAACATATAGGCAGAATTAGTATTCAACAACAGCTTTGTTAGGAGAACCAATTTAAATTATATGTATTTAGGCTAGTTTTGTATGCTGCCGAGGAATACCGAGGCTGCATACAAAACTGGCCTAAATACCAAC
>JAEORY010000203.1 GCA_016840645.1 Candidatus Borrarchaeota archaeon
CTCCACTCCACGCTTGTTGCTCATTTGAGAATTCGCCTTCGGATGGTCCTGAACCTAAAAAGTTAGTTTTCCCTACATCTGTACCAATAAGCCTAGATACGTCTCTAGCGCTGTCAAAAGTAACTTGCGCAAACGCTACAACAGGATCCTGACCTTTTGACAAGAGCTTTCCTTTCCAGTATTCTTCTCTTCGGGCGTCAGCTGTATTTGCAGCAATAGGTGTCTGCGCCTCAGAATCTAATTTAACACTTCCTACAGTTGACCCGAGTCTAAGACCCGCAAGAAACTTTGCTTTCCTCTCAGGGTTTTGCGCGATCGCAGCAAAAGACTGATTTAGTTGAAAGACTTCTTCTGGTGTGATGTCTTCTTCAACTATCCCGATCTCCATTCCCATTTCAAAGTCAGGATCACCCAATTCAACCTTGTCATCTTCAGAAAAATCTACTGAAGGATCATTAGTTACTTGAGGCTCAGGTGCTGACATTGAATGAGGCATCGACCGGCTGCCACCTGTTGCAATTGGCCTGGCTTCGAGACCTGGTTTTTTGCCTTCAAGTGCATTTTTAAGTGCTGTTTCAATAGTAGACGCACTGGTACCTGGAAATTCCATTTCTAAAGATTGTGCATAAAAAGCTAATGCCTCATCGCGATCTCTTCCTGACATGTTTTTTAAGACTTCAACTGCATCTTTGAAGTTTTGATCATCCTCTAGTGATTGATCTCTTTCTTCAAAGTCTTCTAGCGAGTATTCACTATCTGTAAAGGTATCACTATAACGATCATCATCAGAATCATCAAACATTCCGCGCATAGTAAAACCTCTGCCTGCTTCAGCGAGCATGCCTTCTTGACTTTTATCAATAGTGGCATCGAGAAGTTTATGAAGCGCACGATAGTAATACTCAATTTGCCCCGGAGGGACTTCTTCGGCAATTCTTGATGCAGCTGAACGAAGCTCGCTAATTGATGCAGGAATATAGTTTTCGTCAGCTACCGGAGGCTCTTCTACAGAAAGCTGGGTTGCCATGTGAGGAGACGCCTGAATTGGTGCTTCTTGCCTGTCAAAAGAGTGAATAAAATTCCCGCTAGGGTTGTTAAAAGTTCTATTTTCATTTAGCGCTTTTTTAAGCAAATTAAATAGGACTTCTTTTTTAACTTTAACTTCCATTTAAAATCTCCAAATTCTTTAGTAAGTATTATGATAAAAACGAATGTTTAGTTAAAGTTTTGATTAACTGCATACGTTATTCCAACTGTTGTACCTACACCCAAGACAAAAGCTCCGTATGTTGACCATCTTTGCCACACATCACGCTTTTTATCTTTTTTTATTTGCTCATCTCTTATTTCAATCATGTCTTGATACATTTGCATTTCTGATCTGTATCTCACATCTAAAAGATCATATTTCAAAGTTTGCTGAGCTTTGTACTCTTCAAAAGTATATTCCGCATCAATTTGGCATTGCTCAACCTCTCTTTCATTTTGAGCAATGATTTCTGCAAGTGCTTCCTCTGTGAGAAGAATTCCACTAATTGGAGCGGCATCTCCTTCTGATACACGAGCATAGTCAGGTTCAGATGCTAGCGCCACACTCATTAAAAAAATAATAATTTTCAAAACTACTCTCCGTCAAGGCCGTATTTATCCTTTAATACTTTATCTAGTTTTGAGGAATCATTTAATAGATCTTCTTTTCTCTTCTTTTCTTTTTTATCTGCTTCTTTCTCTTTTTCAAGCTTTGCACTTGCGTTTTCTTCTCTTGCATCGTGATAATCTTCGATAACACGATCGGTGCCTTTTTGAATTGACTTCGCTGCTTTTTTACGAGCTTCAGCGTCTTTTTGAGATACTTTTTCTCTTCCCCCGGATGTTCCTATTGCTACACCCAATAGAAGCATAAATGCTGCGACAAAAATTTCCCAGTACTCTACTACAACTTCTTTAGCTTTTTTAAGATATTTCATCATTTACCGTGGCGCCAAACTTGGACCGCGTCAATGGCAGACTGGCCTCCGATATAAAACATGGCAATCATACCCCAGGTATCTGGATCAAGCCCGGCACCAATCAAAAGACCCGTGGCTGTTAAAAATACTAAAAGTTTTCTAGACACAAGTTTTTCTTGAACAGCGTCCAGAGCACCTTTTGTCTTACTTTCTAAGTAAAGACTCTTTTTAATCTTTTCTGTCAAGCCTTCTTCGACTTTGTCTTTGACAGTATCGACAACTTCATCGAGATTTTCTTTAATATCTTCCATTTTGATCTCCTTTAATCAATCTTTAATTCTAGAATTATTTTCAATTAAATCAAAAATTGACTCTACGTCTTGTTTAGAAAATTTCTTTTCTACCTTGTTTTTCTTATCATCTGATAATTGATCTAACATTCTTATAATTTTAGGATCTTCGGCTAGTATATGCTGAACAAAATCTTCAAAAACTTCTTGCATAGATAATTGTCTTTGAAAACAAGCAATTCTAAAAGCTGCATGTGCATCTTTTGAAATATTAAAATGAACAGACTTCTTATTAAATTTTTCTGATCTTAGGGTCAATTTTATGCGCCTCCGCCGCCTAAGCCGCCGGTTCCACCGGCAAATGCACCTACAGCAAAATTATCATCAGGAACTTCTGGAATATCTGTAAACTCATTCATGTCTAATCCGTATTTTGAACTAAGATTATTCAAAAACTCTTCTACAAAAACTTCTCCGTAATTTTCGTCTAAGAATGTTTTTGTTCTATTAATAATTGATTCTTCTATGTTTAAAAGATTTTTATAATTATTGACCAGCCTGACGACTCTCATTGTAAACTTATCTACATCTAAATCGGGTACATTTTGACTATCTGCAGGAGAAGTTACAGTCATATCATCACTCCCGGCTGGGTCCGGAGCCTCTTCATCGTCGGAAGCGTCTTCGTCAGCTGGAGGTTCATCAGCTGGAGGTTCATCAGCTGGAGGGTCTTCCTGCTCAAAAAGAAATCTCAGGTTCATGTTTTTTAAAGATTCATTTAGAGAAGCTTCTTTTCTAATTGATGCAGATTCATATCTTAAAATTAATGCATCAATTTGATCATCTACAGAATCAGCAGCCGGTCTAGCTTTTGCTTTAGGTTCTCTTAGTGCAAGCGGGCTTTCTGGTGTGTTTACACCTGCTTCTTTAGGCGCTTCTTCAGCTTGCTCAATAATCATTGACATTTCTTTAAGTATTGACATTATTTTTTTGTCCATCATGTACCTCTCACAATGTTTATTATTTTATCAGCTTTTTCAAATCTTTTTTCTATTACAGACCAGCGAAGTTGTTTCATCATTGCTGACATATAAGAATTGACGTCTTTTAAATAGTCTCTATAGTAAGCATGCTGCCACACATCCATTACAATGACTGGATACATTCCAACAGGAACATGCTCTGAGTGAAGATCTATTGCGCAGTTCATATAGGACTGAGTAAACATATTAAGATAGGTTACAACCCATCCGCAGCGAGAAGCCATTCCGCAAGCAATAAAATCTCTTTGCCAGTCATCAAAAGACCCGAAGTCTCTATTGAGCCTCATGTATGAAAGAGAATCCATTGAAATTCTTGACTGAGCATCACCTATGTTGGCAAAATAAAGCTCGTGCAAATAAGCACCGTTCATGTTGTATGTTTCATCAATCTTATAAGCTCTGTAAGGAGAATTGTTAGAGTTAACTTCAGAACGATCTGCAGAGTCTAGCTGCATGCTAGTTTTGTTAAAATTCTCTACATAGCCTTCATAAAGCTCAATATGATTTTGAACATTTCCAGGAGATAAAAAGTCAGTCTTTACATTAAACTGCTTTGGTTGTGCTATAAAAGACTCATTCAAGCTATTGTCTTTTACGTCAAGTGTTTCTCTTATCACTTTTTTTGCTTCTTCTGTTAAAAAGTCATCAATACGCATTATGCTGCCTCATATTTTGAAAAATCTTTTTCTTGTAGCTTGACATATACAACATCTGAGTCTTCTGGGCCATAGTGTCTGTAGCAAACGACATAGGGTTTGCCTGCATCATCAAAGTCGACTCTATCTACAGTGTACTTATGTCCTGTATCTTTACACTGAATTACCAACCCTGTCGACAAAAGATTAATAGAATTTTTTTTATCTTTTTTGCCTCCCATGGCTAACAAAGATTCAACAACTCTGTGTTTCAAGTCTAGCTCCTAGAAGTTTAGATGTCTAACTACAATTCCTGCATCTATAAGTATATCTATACCGTTCGACTGTTCGTATCTTTCTAAATATACTACTTCATCTATACCTGCATTGACAATTTTTTTTGCACACATTTTGCAAGGAGACAGAGTTACATACATCTTTTTATATTTAGGGTTATTATAGTCTAACTTAATTAGAGCATTTTCTTCTGCGTGTATAAAACCACTTTCTCCCATGAACAAAGACTCTCGCTCATTTGAGCCACCTTTTTGATCACCGTTGTAGCCAATTGATAAAACTTGTGTATTTTCATCGTTTACTACAACAGCGCCTACTTTGTATTTAGGATCTGCACTTCTTCTAGAAATCTGCTTAGCAAAGTTTGCCCATATTTCATCCCAAGCTGGTCTGCTCATCTTCTTCTTCCTTGTCAAAAAGTGTATCAATTACAAAGTCACCAGGAAGCACAAAGCCTGCTGCTTTTTTGTGTCCTCCACCGCCATATTTTTTTGAAATTTCTGAAACATCAACTGCTTCGTGAAAAGCTCTTAAGCTAACTTTGTTAATATTGTCGTTGTGATCATAATACCAGATCATAGCAAAGTCACAGTCAGGTGCAAGACGTGCGCCAATTTCTGACATCCAATGCGATGCATTGACAACCAAAACTTCTTTTCCATCAAGCTTTCTACTTGCAGCTTTTTCACAAACTTTTTTAACAACAGTTTTTGAGTAAGCAAGAATATAGCTTCCTCGCTTTACAGCATCATCAAAAACAGAATCATCTTCAAATTTTTCAAATTCTTCAAATTCAAAAGGAATCATATCAAAAGCAGCGCTAAACTCTTTTGAATATTCTAACTCCCACTTCCACAGATCTCGATCTTGAATATACTTAATAAACTTCGGAGGTTCTTTACCTGGATGAAAAAACTCCCACGAGAGCATTGCACCGCTTTTTGTCATATCAAAATGTGTATTTGATATATCATGCAGTTCAACCATCGCAGATTTATGATGATCTATGACAAGAAGTGCGTTTGACTTCTCAATCATTTCTTTAGTTACGTCGTTCTTAAAGGAAAAATCTAAAATAACAACATTTTTTCCTGTCACGTCTGGTGGGAGTTGTCCGTGCTTGCATGGGTAATATTCAGCTCTATTTCCTAGACACTTCCATGCAGAATAAGCGGCTCCAAAACCGTCTGTGCAGTCAGCGTGAAAAATTACGCAATTTACACTTGTGGGCTCAATCAATTTTTTCTCCTAAAATGCAATTCCTGCGTGATGCTTGAGGCACCTTGCCTCATATATATCATCGCCACCGACATGAATCAAGCTCGTGTCACTAAATTCTTCTTTTCTCATAGTGTAAGACGCATCTTGACCGCAGACAGTACAGACTGCTTTACATTTTTTTACATGTGTTGCATGACTTAAAAGACTAGAAACTTCTTCAAAAGTTGTTAAAGAAGAAGAAAGATCTAGTGTAGATATAATCACGTCTATCCTTTTATTGTATAGAAAATACAAGCAAGCGTTAGATACGTCGTCAATCATAAAAGCTTCATCAACAGCGATAGCATCAGGTACTTTTTTATTGCTTAAATATTCTATTATGTCTTGGCCTGTATTTACAAGTATGCAAGGAACTTGCATTCCACTGTGAGTCATAATTAAGCCTTCTTTGGTATATCTGTTGTCCATGGCAGGCTTAAAACAAATTACTTCTTTGTTTGCATATTTGTATCTTTCGACTTGTTGTAAAAGCTTAGTAGACTTGCCGCTAAACATCGGGCCTACATATATTTTTAACTTAGGAACCATCTCTTTACAATATCCTCAATGTGTTTTGAAACTTTGATTGTTTTTCTTCCGTAATCATCGTGTATTCTATTAACAGATTCTTGACCTCGATCAGCTGAAGAAACTTCTAAAATAATTGAGTCTTCTAACGCTTCCAGGCGATAGGGGCAGCCTGACTGCACTGACAGTGCCATTTTTTCTTTTAGAACTGCTGTTTTTAGATCGCCTATGTCATTTTTTATCAATTCTTCATCAGCAAAGTATGCTTTTACAGAGCCTGTTGCGCATATTAAAAGTTCGTTTTTAAGATCGTGATATTTAAAGCTGTTTCTCTGACCTTTCTTTAAAGTCATTGTTTTAACAGCAACAGCACCCTGAGAATTCCAACTAGTTTCTTCTCCCCAAGGCTTATCAATAGATGATGAAGAAATTACCCACGCCGATTTCATATTTCTGGTCAACCTAGATCCCACCAGTCTATTGTCTGCTCAAGACCTTCCCAAAAAGTTACAAGTGGCTTATACCCTAGTTCTGATTCTGCTCTCGAAATATCTGCAAGCGTATGCTTGACATCGCCCGGTCTTTCTGGTGCATGCTTGACTTTTACATCAAAATTAGCTCTAAAGTAGTCCAAAATTTGTCTATTAGATACACTAGAACCACATGCAATATTGTAAGCACGACCTTTAAAAGACATACTAGAGTTAGCAGCTAAAATATTAGCATCAACTGTGTTATCTATGTAACACATGTCTCTTGTTTGCTCCCCATCTCCATCTGACCTTAGCGGGAGACCATTTTTGGCAGCATGACACCATGCAGCAACTGCTGTTGAATAAGGCGAGTCACCGAGTTGCCCAGGACCGAAAACATTAAAGTAGCGCAAACAGACAATATCTAAATTATACAAATCAGCAGCTAGCTTTGCATAGTCTTCAATTGTAAACTTTTGCCATGCATATGGGGACTTAGGAAGATTTTTTCCTCT
>JAEORY010000204.1 GCA_016840645.1 Candidatus Borrarchaeota archaeon
GAGTTATTTCATCTTCATTTGATGAGGTGGGTCACGATGATGAAAGAATAGATATTGTTTACAATGGACAGCTTTTACATACTGGCTCTTTAACGCAAGTGTTAAACTCTGAAAGAGACTATTTTATTAGCGGGTCTGATCATTTAGTTTTTTCTTTTCCGGTTTTTGCAGATGATATTATTGATACAATTGTTAATAAGCAGCAATATTCGACTTCTTTAAATGCAGCTGATATTAACAGCCAGTACGTTGTTCTCTCTGCAACAGGTTCTTTACCACACCATAGAGTCCTAACAGGATCTAATGGTATAAAAATAATAGATTCAGGTTCAAGTCAAAACGTTGTAATAAGCTTAGCAAAAGAAACTGTTTTTAATGAAGTGTTAAGTGGATCTGTTGATGGACTAAACACACAATTTTCTTTAAAAAATACACCTTTTAGTACGGGAAGTGTATCTATATTTGTCAATGGACAATTGCAGACTCCTGACTATCTTGGCTTGGATTTTTATGACTATTGGGTGACAGGCAGCAATATTTTCTTTCATTCTTCATCTATTCCTGAAGAGCAAAGTGTACTTTTATCTATTTACGAAAAAATAATTTAATTCTAGATTTAACGATCTTTTCTCAATATTTAGTAAGTGCAAGTAAGTTCGCGTCAAAGTTTTAGTTAATTCAACAAAAAACGCTAGGGAATGATAAATGGATAAAGTTTTTAAAACGTCAGATTTGGCGATCGCAGCTTTTTTAATGATGAAAGGTAAAAAGCTTGTAGATGCAAAAGTCGAAAAAGGAGGCAAGTTTAGTTTTGTGTTTGAAGATGCAGAAAATAATTGTTTTAGATACGTTATTGAATTTGCAAACAGCGAAGCAGCAAAATTTGATTCGCACATAAAAAATTTAAAAAATATTTTATTTAAATCGTAAAAACAATTTGAAGGGCATATTTAATATCGAGTTAAGTTTATGTCCTTTGTTAAGTTAGTGTAGAAGTTTAAAGCCTAATAATTAAACAAAGGAGTAAATTATGGCTCGTACACAAATGAGATTAGACGCCCTTACTGGGTCTCTTTCTTCCGTAAAAAGTGAAGTTTCTTCACTTGATGCAGGATCACTTCAGGATGTAATGGATCACCTTGCATCCGGTATTAAGCGTCTCCACGGTGGAGACTTTTACCATTCACAGGAAGCTGGTCTATTTTCACAAGACATCCGTATGGGTGAAAGACTAGCTATTTCTGGCGCCATGGCTCTTACCGGGTCTGCCCACATGCTCGATGCTGTAATCATCGAAGGTGTCGCTGACCTTAACAGTCACCTCGATGTTGCTGGCAACGCAACCATGGGAGCAAAGCTTGCTGTTACAGGCGCAGCCGAAATGCTCAGCACACTTGCTGTTGGTGGTAACGCTGACTTTGACGGTACATTTGACGTCCAGGGTGCTGCTAACATGCAAGCTGGGCTAACTGTAGCTGGCGCTGGTGACTTTAACAGCACACTTGACGTCGCAGGTCAGGTAGACTTAGCTGCTACCGGTGTAGGTACAAACGTTCGTGGTAATCTCTCTGTTGCTGAAGACGCCGCTATTTCAGGCGACCTTACAGTAACAGGCGACTTCAGAGTTAACGGTGCTTTGACTTACGTTGACACCACTAATCTTGTCGTTGCTGACGCCAAGATCGTTGTATCATCTGGCTCACTTGTTGACGGCGCCGGTCTTTACCTTGGTAACGATTCTTCTGGTGAAAACCTTCGTTGGACTACTGCTGACAATGGCAAGTGGATTGCTTCTGATAAGTTTGCTGCCGACACCATGCAGGCACTCGATCTCAGCGAAGCTATTGTCTGGGCCGACGCATCCGGTAACTTGATGGAGTTGTCAGCTGCTGACTTTGGTTCCTACCTCAAAGAAGGCTTCGGTATCGATTCAGTCGCAGAAGGTCAGATTGACGCCACACCTTACGTTGCTGGTACTGGCGTTACGATCACAGCTTTCACTGCTTCAATCGGCCAGCCTGTCGGTACAACTGACAACGTTACCTTTGCTGATATCTCTGCTGACAGTGTTAAGCTTGCTGATTTCAGCGGTTCTGCCGGCAAGGCTTACAAGGTCGGTACTGACGGAGCTGTTGTACCAGCAGCTTGGGATGAGTTTGTTTCAGTCGAAGCTAACGTCGGTCTCGAACTCGTTGAGGATGGTTTCAAGGCTCAGATTGGTCTAGCTCAGGATATAAGATCCTCAGCAACAGTCCAGTTTGATAGACTGCAGCTCGACGGTGCAGATAACTATGTTGATTCTGATGCTGACGGTCTCGTACTTCACGCTGCTCTCGCCGGTGATTCAATTAAGTTTGAATACGATAACGGAAAGAGCATCAGCTTGGGTACAGACAGCCTCGTAGGTTTCACAGCAACAGACATCATGGGCGCGCTCAACGAGCTCAAGAGCACAGCCACAACCTTCGCCAAGTACGTCTTGGAGCCGGGTGCACAGTCCAGCGGTACACCAATTCAGGTCAACGCAAGCTTCGATCATAGCATCGCCAGCGCTGATTCTAGAATTGACGTATTCGTCAACGGTCAGTTGCTTAGAAAGACCGCCGACTACACTTACGGCGTTGACAATGACAAGTTGGTTTTCCAGTTTGACATCGAAGTTGACGACGTTCTTTCAGTCATCGTTCGCTAATAGATTAATTTAATTTAATCTTGCCCCTCGTGAAGCAATTCACGAGGGGCATTTGTTTTATAAGTGCAATTTCAAAGATATAATTAAATTAAAACAGGAGTTTGACATGTCTTTGGAACAAAAGTATAAAGATTATTTTAAATTAAAAACACAAGAAGAGCTATACGAACTTATTGCAAAGCTTAAAATGTTTATTGATTTATCTTTGCAAGAGTCGACTATAGGTACTTCTGATGACAGACTAAAGAGTATGCATGCTACACTTTTAAAACTTCGTGACTCTTTGGTTTACGAACTAAGCATTAATAGTCATAGCAAAAATTTATTAAAAATGGAAGAAGATCTTAAAAGATTTGAAGAGCTCAATGCAGCAGCTCTAGAATCAAGCTCTAAAAAAAACTTAAGTCAAGAGCAAGAGCAGGAGAACGACCAATAAACGTCATAAGGTCTCGTAAGTATCATGAAAATTAATCAAAATGTAAATTTTGGAGCTTCTCTTTCAGGCATCTCTGGTTCAATAAGATATCAGCTTTTTGACACTAAAGGAGTTGCATACACAACAGCTTCCAACGCCGGTGTTTATGAAGTAGGATCAAATACGGGCTGTTATGGAGTAGAGTTTAATCTAAGTCATCAATTTAGTGGCTCTATCGTATGGACTTCTACAGAGCACCCAGGTGTCAGCGCAATAGAAACTGTTACGCTAGACCAGAAAATGGTTAGACATATGACTGTTGGGAGATGGAAAATCATGGTCGATACAAAAGAAATGGTTTTTTACGAAGAAGACGGAGTAACTGAACTGGCTCGCTATTCTCTTCTCGATAGAAACGAAAGCCCGTCCTTTACAGAAGTTTTTGAACGTGTGAGAGGATAAGTTGGCTGGCTTTGGAGTGGGATCTCCTGTTCCTTTAATTATGCTTGGAATGGGCCCCAGCCCAAGACTTGTTACGAGTGGCTTTACACCTTTAATTGTAAGAGCTGCCAGAGTACTGCGCGGAGGACGAGCTGCGTATAAAAAGCTGATAAGTGAATACGAAGAAAGATTTAAAATATCAGCAATGATTATGACTAATAACAGCAGAGAAATACTAAATCCTGTATCTAATAAATTGAGTAGAATATTCTTAGAGAACAACATAAATATTAAGAAGTCCTATGCAAAAGAACTAATTTGGAAGAGAACTAAGCGTCCTGCAGTCGAAGTTAAAAATGTTCATGTCGAACATAAAAAATCAGAAAACTTTAGGGTAGTTGCCTCACACAAAAATGTTGAAGTGAAGAAGAAGGATCTCAAAATAACTGCAAAGAGGAAAATAAATGTCAAACATTAATCTTTTACTTGACGAAGAAAATGAAATTACATTCGCACTTACAGTCGAAGGAACAACAAACTCACCTGCAAAGTGCAGACTTTTAGTTGAAAAAGATGATATGACTTTAATGTTCGAACCAAACTATTTTCAGAACGATGAAGTGTCTGTCACAATTCCAGCCCTTAAACACATTTTTAAAGAAGGAGAATGTGATCTTAATCTAGAAGTAATTGTAGAAGACAAATACTTTAGACCACTTTCAATGAAAGCTTATTTAGAAAAAAGCGTTGAAGTTATTGCTGAATCAAAAATTGTAGCAAAACCAAGAGTTCAGGCCGCAGCTTCTGTTTCGCAAGTTAAGGTAAATAGAAAAAAGAAGCCTGTTCAGAAAAACATAAAAAATGAATCAAAAGCGCCAGTCAAAGCTGAACCCGTTCCTAATACACAAAAAGTATCAGATAAACAAATAATGGAGTTGATCAAATCACTTTCAGGAGGTAACTAATGGATGTCATTTTAGAAGTTTTACTCTCAAATAAGTATAATATTATTGTATTTGTAATGCAATACATTTCTTTGAGTCTTATTTTTTGGAGCATGCAAGTAAGTTTAAAAAAGACTACTGCAGAATTGATTAAAGCAATGGCTTCTCCTAGAAGAAAAAACAAGCTAAAAGGTGACCAAGATAATCCTTTAAAGACAGTTTTGCTTTCTTTGGCATGGCCTGTTTTTGTTGCAAAGAATCTTAGAGATGAGCTTACAAAAAAGTAGTAAAATAATACTCTTAGAGTTTAAGTTTCTCACAGAAGAAAAAGAAGATGTCGAAGAGCTTTGCAAAAAAGGCTTGGCAGATTTAGGCTATTGTTTAAATGAGCTTAAGGGAAGACTTTCAAAAAAAGTAGACGGACAAGTTGAAAAGTTTGAAGATCAATTTTTTAATAAACCTCCAGATATAGAAGAAGCAGCAGAAAAAGCAAAAGCTGAAGCTTTGAAAGAAGATTCCGAAGAAGAAACACTACCCGTTGCTAAAAAAGAAAAATGGGCAAAGAATCTTTATAGAGAAATTGTCTTATTAACCCACCCAGACAAAACAGCTGTAATTCCAATACCTCAGATTGCTACAAAGCTTTTAAAATTTTATAATATCGCTGTAGACTCATACGCGTCAGATGATTTCTCAGAGTTGTTATACGTAGCAAATGAATTAGATTTAGAAGTCCCAGACGACAAGGTTCAAGAGTATATTGGTCCTAAAGTAAAAATTCTAAGCGAAGAAATAGGCAAAAAGAAGGCAACATTTCCATATCAATGGGAAACAATGCCAGAAGATAAGCGCGGAACTATTTTAGAAAACTATCTTAGGTCAATTGGCTATATCTTTGACAAAGAAGTAATTGAAGAAGTAGTTGAAAAAGTAAAAAGAATTAAGCGCAAACCTGGCACAAGGCCTGTAAATTATATAAGGCAAAGGATAAAATCACAATAAGATAAATTTTAAAGTCTTAAAGCGAGGTTACATTGCCAGAAGGTCCTGAGTGCGCAGCAACTGCAAGATCAATTAATGAGTTTATGCGTGGTAAAAGAGTCTATGATGTAGAAATTCTTTCTGGAAGATACACTAAAAAAACGCCGCCCGGATTTGAGAAATTTAAGTCAATGATGCCGATTCATTGCACTGGCTGGTCAACTAAAGGAAAGTTTATCTACGGAATGTTTGGAGAACGAGTAGGCAAGCACTGTTTTATTTGGAACACACTGGGCATGACGGGGTACTGGTCTTTTAATCCACAAAAGCATTCTCGAGTTCGATTTGACTTTGAAGACGGATCATCAATCTGGTATACAGACACTAGAAACTTTGGAACTCTTAAGTTCGCAATGACCTTTGAAGAAACCGAAAAGAAGCTACTTGAGCTAGGACCAGATCCTCTAACACACGATATTCCAATTGAACAGTTTAGAACTCGTCTTTTTAAGAAAAACAAAAAAGGTGAAAAAACAATTTGTGAAGCTCTAATGAATCAGAAGACCATTGCCGGCGTAGGAAACTACATTAAGGCAGAAGTTCTTTGGCTTTCTAAGGTGTCACCTTTACGAAAAGTAAACTCTTTGACAGAAAAAGAGATGATAGACATCAGAGATAATATTCAATCTGTGATTAGAACATCATATCAAAACGGTGGAGCCACTATCAAAAGTTTTTATGGCGCTGACGGTTCAAAAGGTACATATTCTAGTAGGTTTTTAGTGTACAATCAAAAGGTTGACCCTTATAATAATAATGTGATAAAAACTGCAACACCTGATGGCAGGACAACTCATTGGGTACCAGAAGTTCAAAAATAGGAGAAGAACATGACACTTAGCGATACAGTAATTGGACACGTAGCACAGCTTGTGCAGATAGCAATTTTGACAGGAACAGATGTTGTTGACAATATGAGAATGATAAGACTGGTAGACAACGAAGGTACGCTTGAGCTAGACGAAGAATACGCGCAGCAAGCTGCCGATAATGTTCAGAGAATGCTACAAGAAGCAGCTAACGCACAGCAAGGCACAGAGCTCTAATATGAGTTGCAATCTCACAAAAATGTTTCTGCTCAGACAGCAGTTCATAGATGAAATGAGAGAATATCATTCTGGTTCTTATCCAGAAAGACTTCCGCTTGACCTTCGTCAAAAAGAATCCCAACAATTTTGTAGAGATCTAGCTTTGCGTGGCGTTGAAGAAATGTTTGAAGCACTTCAGCATCTTAAAAACTGGAAGCCTCACAGAATGACAGAATTTAATGAGGCTCCTGATAGAGAAGAATTTCTTGAAGAAATAGTAGATGCTCTAAACTATTTCTTTTCTCTTCTGATAGTATCAGGATTTAATGACAAAGATCTAGCTGAAGCTTATGAAAAGAAACATAAAATCATTATGAACAGACTAAAGGAAGGTTATTAGTGGATTTTGTTAAAATGATGAA
>JAEORY010000205.1 GCA_016840645.1 Candidatus Borrarchaeota archaeon
ATTGAGTTTTGTACAAAAAATGTTCCAAGATGGAATCCTGTAAGTATTAGTGGGTATCATATAAGAGAAGCTGGAGCTACTGCTGCACAAGAACTCGCATTCACACTTTCAGATGGTCTTACGTATGTTAGTAAAACAATTGAAAGAGGGCTTGATGTTGATGCTTTTGCACCTCGATTATCCTTATTTTTCTGTGCTCACAATGATTTCTTCGAAGAAATAGCAAAATTTAGAGCAGCAAGACGAATGTGGGCACGATTTATGAAAGAACGATTTGGAGCAACAAACGAAAGAAGTCTCTGGATGCGATTTCATACACAGACAAGCGGAGTAGCACTTACTGCACAACAGCCTGAAAATAATATTGTGCGTGTAGCTCTTCAAGCTTTGTCTGCAGTTCTCGGAGGAACACAAAGTCTTCATACCAATAGCTTTGATGAAGCATGGCAACTCCCGTCTGAAAAGGCAGTCACTATAGCCTTAAGAACTCAGCAAATCATTGCAAATGAAAGTAGCGTAACATCAACAATCGATCCGCTAGCTGGCAGTTATTATATCGAGTGGTTAACTGATAAAATAGAGGAAGAAGCGATGAAATACATTGACAGAATTGATAACATGGGAGGCATGATTGAAGCAATAAAGAAAGGCTATCCACAGAGAGAAATTGCAAATAGTGCTTATGAATTCCAAAAAGAAGTTGATAACAAGAAACAGATCATAGTTGGTATAAATCAATTTAAGGATGAACAAGAAGAGCTTGAAATACCTCGTTTCAAAGTTGATCCTGAAGTCGAAAAAACTCAATTAAAAAAATTAAAACAGATTAAGGAAAATAGAAACCATGAGAAAGTATTGAGATACTTAAATGAGTTGAAGAAAGCTACTGAAAGAGATGAAAATATCATTCCATACGTAGTTAATTCTGTTAAAGCATATGCTACTTTAGGCGAGATTATAAGCATTCTTAAGGAAGTTTATGGAGTTTGGAGAGAGGAACGCGTGTTTGCTTGAGGAATTAATAATGAAAAGAATTAAAGTCCTAGTTGCAAAACCTGGCCTTGATGGGCATGATCGTGGAGCTAAAGTCATTTGTAGAGCTTTAAGAGATGCAGGAATGGAAGTAGTATATTCTGGGCATGAACAAACTCCTGAACAAATTGTAAATGCTGCAATTCAAGAAGATGCAGATGTTATCGGTTTAAGTATACTAAGCGGTGCACATAGAGCCATTTTGCCCACAGTTACCAAATTACTTTCCGAAAAAGGAATTACTGATGTCCTGGTTATTGTGGGTGGTATAATTCCTACCGATGATCATTTATTTCTCAAACAGCACGGAATTGCTGCCATCTTTGGACCCGGCACACCACTCAAAAACGCTGTCGAGTATATTAGAGAGAACGTGAGTAAGGACAGAGTTCACTAGAGGAAAAATAGATGAACGTAGAAGCACTTATTGATGGTTTATTCAAAGGCGATATCATAAGCACAACTCGCCTAATTTCCCTAATTGAAAACGATTTTTTAAAAGCGGAAGAAATTAGTCGCAGGATTTATCCACATACTGGAAATGCTCATGTAGTTGGGATAACAGGTCCTCCTGGAGTCGGTAAAAGCAGTTTGGTAAATAAACTAGCACTTGGATGGAATAAAAGAGGAAAAAAAATTGGAATAATTGCAGTAGATCCATCCAGCCCTTATAGCGGTGGAGCGTTACTGGGAGACAGAATAAGAATGCGAGAAATTACAGGCATCGAAGGAATTTTCATTCGTAGTATGGCTACAAGGGGATCTTTGGGAGGACTTGCTAGAGCTACACGAGATGCTATCAACATCTTGGATGCATCTGGCATGTATGACGTTGTAATCGTTGAAACAGTGGGTGCGGGACAATCTGAAGTTGAAATAATGAGGGTAGCAAAGACTGTTGTAATGGTATTATGCCCGGGCTTGGGAGACGAAATTCAGGCTATGAAAGCAGGGGCAATGGAAATTGCAGATATATTTGCGGTCAACAAAGCAGATAAACCAGAAGCTATAGAAACTGTCAATGATCTTGAGAGAATGTTGGATTATGAGGGATTAAATGAGGGCAAAGCAGGTTGGATGCCATCAATCGTAAGCACATCATCTACCATGAACACTGGTATTGATGAACTTGTAAACAAAATTGAGGAGCACCAAGAATTTCTAGCAAATATGACTTCAGAGGAATTCCATGAAAAAAGAGCGGCCATGGAGTTAATTGATACACTAATAACTAAAATCGAGAATGAAGCTATTAAGAAAGCGAAGGAAAGTCCCGTTTATAATGAACTTATTAAAAAAATTGTTGAAAAGAGAATAGATCCCTACCAAGCGGCAGATATCATTCTCAAGGAATACATGCAATTAAGCAGGTGAGCTACCTCGTGCTAAAGCCTCGAGGCTTCCTGCTTCAACGACAGACTCGATCCCCTGGCGGGTTACGGAGGTCTTATCTCCACAGGCTTAACATCCCTACGCCCCGTAGGTACTGTTAACGATGGTGAGGCGATCGGAGTATGCACCTTGTCTGCAAGTGTGCGTATTATCCCTCCAATTGCTGTTGTTATCTCTGTCATACCACCTATATAATTCTTAGGGAGACCCCTTGATGCAAATGATGAAAGTGAACACTCACCACCGCAATTCATCACCACGCTGAAGCGGTGGTGCTTTCTTGCTTAGCTACTCGTAATAACTTATTTGCCCTTAGACATGCTCGTTTTAGCGTGAGAATCTGTTTTAAGTCATCATTAAGAGTTAAGCCAACAATTATATTGAATCCATTTTTATGAAGAGTTGTTATTTCGTTGGAAATAGTATTGAAATCCCCGTATAAAGACAGATTTTCAGCGTAATTTCTCAACAAATTATTTTTATCATCAGATTTTTCTAGCTTCGTTAATTCATCGCAATTCAAGTGAGTTAATCCTAAATCACATTGTGCTTTTTTTCTTCTCAAAATATATTCGCAAAGCTTTTTTGTGATACCATTTTCCGAATTTGTATAAAGATACGGTGCGTAAAGCGCAAAATTGAACTCTCTATCGAATTGATTCCTTATTATTTCAGTTTCTTTGACTGATGTCTCTGATTTGAGTACAAAGGGAATATAATTGTGTTTATACCCGTTTTCTGAAAGATTTTGAAGAATTCCCAGTGTAGGATTCATGCAACTTTCAGTTCCGATGAATATGTCTAGACTATTGCTTGATCTATCAGATATATACTGGCTAAGGTCTACAATTTCAAATACACTTTTTGATTTCTCAACTTCATTCAAATACGCTGAATTGCCCGCAACGAGACAGAAACCCAAGTTAGTAAATGACTCTGATAACTCAATAAAATCATCAAGCTCAGAGTGTGCAGTATGTATGCCAAAGCGATCGGCTCTAGCGGCCACTGTTACAATAATTTTTGAGGATCCATCGATCTTTTCTAATTTCTGAAGAACTTTTGATAACTCTGAGAGCGTTATATCGTATATTGCTCCTTCAAAATCAAAAATAATATAATCGATTTCGATGGACGACGCCAATAATGTGTGATATAGCGTTTTCTTTTTTCTCTTATACAGATTATCTCCATATCTGGAACGTTTAATAGCTAATCCACTCTGGAACTAATTCACCTCTCAAAAAAACACACCTCCAATATAGATTCAGCTTGAAAGTAAACGAAAATCTGCTCGTGTTCTGTGGAATATTTTCTGGGGCTACAAAAAGAATTTAGATCAATATGGAACGCGATACCCCATTTGTACCTACCTCGAACACTAAACCATCATTTCAAGGTAGACTATAAAAACCTTGCTATTTCTGTACGGCAAGCCTAAAAATATCAATTTTGACATACACTATGATTTTTTACGTCCTTAGTACATCTACAGGCTTAATTCTAATTGTTTTAATGACTGGATACAAACCTGCAAGTCCTCCGATTCCTGTCGAAAGTAGAAGGGCCTGGATGATTGTTTGAATGGTCAAAACTGCCTTAAATGTAAAGCCAGCAGAACTGACTGTAAAACCGATTACCCGAAAGATTATGATCGCCCCAAAGCTCCCAATTAACCCTCCTAGAAAACCTATCAGTAAAACTTCCATCATAAATATTGAAAGAACTGAGAAGTTTTCAAAACCGATTGCTTTAAGAATCGCGATTTCATGGCGTCTTTCATCAATTAAATTGATCATAACATTTAATATACCCATAACTGCCGCCAAGACAGTTGTTATTACAATTAAATTCATTATAACCAAGAATTGGTCGAGCATGTCTGTCATTGACTTCCATACTTTCGATTCCTTGGCGGCATCCACGCCATCTATGTTTGCTTCGATGTCCTGAATTACTTGGTCGATGTTTGTAGGATCATTTGGTTTTACAACGAAATAGCTAGTCTCATTAGTTTCCAACTCCAGAACTTCACGAGCTTTAAATGCAGGCATCCACATTTCGCTATCTTGCATCGTATCTGTAGCAAAAATCCCAACAATTTGGAATTTGTATTGCTCTAACGTAACATCATCAGTCTCATTTTCCAATCCATGAAAAAGCGTTATTTTATAAAACTCACCAACTTCGAGGTCTTTCTCATCCGCCAAGTATTGACCAACCATAATACGTGAAGTAAGAGCTGTAGTGTCGTTGATATTCAGACTTCTGCCTTCTAATATCTTCGCATTAGTGACATTTTCATACGTGTCTACATCAACACCTCTTATAAGATTAAAGCGGTTATTTTCGTCAAGGGTGAATCCTGTAACCATTTCAGAAACTACATCTACATTTTGAATCTCTTCTAATTCTTCACTCATGTTTCGAGCAAGGACGGAACTCCAAGGGGTAGCACTCCCCTCTTCAAGAACAAGAATGTTGTCTATTCCTGCACTGGAAAATGTCGCACGCAGGCCATCAGCTGCAGCCATCATGCTCGTAAAAATCAAAATGACAATGGCAACGCCGATTATTGGAGTAGCTAATGACCTCCAGTAAGAATGAATATCCTTCAATGCTAAACGGAAGACATCGAATACTTTGGTCATTTTCTATACCTAGCCGAATTTCTGTAGTATATCTAACGCCCATTTACGGGAAATTTTCGTTATTGGGTATAAACCTCCTATCAATCCTAGAATTGTGGATATGATAACAGATTCAAACGCTAATTGGTATGTGAGGTTAATAGAAATTAGATAGCCTGCCAACTCAACGTTTGATACTCCAAAAATATTTAGCATAAAGAACCCTAGAATTACTCCTACAATTCCACCTAAGAATCCAAGAAACACTGCTTCTACTGCATATATCAGCGCAATTGACTTATTTGAAACACCTACTGATTTCATGATGCCAATATCATGTCTGCGCTCTCGAAGTGTCATTGTCATGGTATTCATCATGCCAAGAATAGCCGCTGCTAAGGCTATCATTGAAACTGCAAGTATTACACCACGAAAACTCTCAAGAGCTTCAGCATTAGCTTCCATATATTCATCTGCTTCAAATACAACAACCCCACGAATATTGTCTTCGATTTGTCTCCTTACATCATCTACGTAATCAAGATCTGTGACTTTTACGACGATTAAGCTCACTTTATGCAACTTACCAACGAGATTTTGCGCGTCCCGCATGGTTAACCAGATCTCAGAGTCAATTATAGTTGATGCCGAGAATATACCTTTGATTGTGAAAGTATGTTCCTTTAGGACTATCGTGTTTCCCACCGTTTTCCCGTGTTTTTCTGCAACATTGATTCCGATCATGCAGTAATTCCGGTCCTTCTGAGCATCGCTTAATTCCTCTCCAGCTATTATCTCATATTTTTCGATAACTTGTTTATATGAATCGACTTGAAGTCCACGCATGGTTAAAAATTCACTATCTTCATCATTAGTAGAATTATCGACCATCCACCACAAAAATCCACTTACGCCGTCTATGTATTCAGGAGTTACTACTCTTTCAATCTTTTTTACATACCATTCCGGCATTTGACTGACCGTAGGGTCTTCTTTACCTCTCTTCATTACGAAGAGACGGTAATCATAGGCTATAGATGTTTGCTCAACAAGGGCGTCCATTGTATTTGCAGCTGATATCATTACAATGTAGCTGACGATGATTCCTGCGATCCCTATAACGGTAATCGCATTTCTTAGTTTCTTTGATTTCAAATCGCGAATGGAAATGAAAAGAAATCCTAACTTCAACCTGCTATTCTCCTAACTTCCAGAATTTTCTATAATTTTCCCATCACGTAATTTGATTATTCTATCTGTAGTCATTGCGATCATATCATCATGTGTAACGACAATAATGGTTTGACCTTGATCATTGATTTGTCTCAGTAATTCCATGATTTCTTCTCCAGTTTTCGTATCAAGGTCGCCAGTAGGCTCATCTGCCAACACTATTGAAGGTTGAACTGCTATCGCTCTGGCAATTGCTACTCGTTGCTGTTCTCCACCACTGAGCTCTCCTGGTTTATGATATAATCTGTCGCTTAATCCAACTGCTTGAAGAAATTCTGTAGCTCTTTCAAACCTCTCTTTTTTTGATAACCCCTTTGCTATCAAAGGAAGTTGTACATTTTCCAATGCAGTAAGATTTGGTAGAAGATTATAGAATTGAAAGACAAATCCAATGTTTTCTCTTCTGAATTTTGTAAGTTTACTCTCACCTAAACTTGAAAGTTCTATGTCATTGACTCTAATGTTACCTTTTGTTGGTTTGTCAAGTCCCCCGATGATATTAAGAAGTGTAGTCTTGCCGCAGCCCGAGGGTCCCATAATTGCTACTATTTCTCCTTCTCTCACCCGAAAACTAACACCTCTAAGGGCTTCAACATCTGTTTTCCCTCTTTGGTAGACCTTCCAGACGGCATCTGCCTCAATGATTGTTTGATTCAGTGCGTTTTTCAACTTCAATTTCCCCTATAAGATTAG
>JAEORY010000206.1 GCA_016840645.1 Candidatus Borrarchaeota archaeon
ACGATGATTTATTCTATCGTCAATCGGAAAGTTAGCCCATTTGTTATCGGGCTACTTGTCTGCATCGTTCCTAAATGCTAACATTATTAGCGCATTACCGCGGGCCGCTAGCTCAATTGGCAGAGCAGCTGACTCTTAATCAGCAGGTTCAGGGTTCGATTCCCTGGCGGCTCACATTCAACCCCACCATTGTTTGCTAACATTTTGCTAACGGACGCTTTCAAGTTTTCTTTATTAACTTCTTCAAAAATCCTATCGAACCTTTCAGCTGCGGCTTCTTGTATTCCTGGAAGTACGTGGCTATATGTATCCAGCGTTATGCCGATGTTTGCATGTCCTAGACGCTCTGATACTACCTTGGGATGTATGCCTGCCTTTAACATCAACGTAGCATGAGTATGCCTTAAGTCATGAAGTCTGATATTCTTTAGCCCTGCTTTCCCTGCTATTCTATGAAAAGCTTGTGTTACCGCATCTGGGTCTAGCGGCCTGCCATCAGGCCACGAAAAAACAAAGTCCTCGTCAGTTAGAGTATTGCCCAGCTGCTTTCTCATAAACTCCTGCTCCTCTCTATATTCAAGTAATAAAGCAGCTAGCGATGGTGATAAAGATACAGCTCTCCTACTATGCAAAGACTTCGGCTCTTTTATGATAAACTCTTTACGAATTCTATATGCAGATTCAACTACATTTAGTTCAAGCCTAATCAAATCAATGTACTTCCACTTTAAAGCAATAGCTTCACCTCTACGAAGCCCTGTATAGAGTAACGTTGCAAATAGCGGATAGTACATCGTGCTACTGGCAATATCTAGAAACCTTGACGCCTCCTCAGCATCAAGCACATTTATCTTTGCTCTTGCTACTCGTGGTGGCGTAATAAGCTTTGCTACATTACGGACAACCAATCCCATCTTTACACCCTGTTCCAGTGCCTTGCTCAAAATACGGTGGTGATATAGAACGCTTCTGTTTGATAAGCCGCCTTTCCCATCAAAACGCCCTCTCGCCAGCTTCTCAGCGTAGTATGACTGTATTTGCTGCGGTTCCAGTCTTGATAATGCAATCGAGCCAAGCCCTGGTTTTAGATGACGGTCTATTATCGAGCGATAACTCACGTATGTCCGCCGGGTTGTGTTCATCACTACGAAGCTCTCACACCACTGGTCCAACCATTCACCCAGGGTAATTTTGTTTGGCTTAACGTATGACCCTTGTTCAATTGAAACCAGCACTTCACGCAAGGCACGCTCAGCATCTCTTTTTGTACCCTTTACTGTTTGCGACTTCTGCCTCCGCTTCCCTGTTGTCGTATCCATAGGCAAATCGTAAACGATTGTCCAGCTTCCTTTAGCTCTTTGATATATATGACCTTTCATTATTTTGCCTCTGCAAACATCTTATCAAGAGCTATTTTAGGTATCACTATTCTGTTGCCCAATCTTATCGATGGAATTCTTCCTCGCTTCACCAATCCATAGCAGTGATTCCTTGATACACCCATCAATTCCGCCGCTTCCGGTACTGTTATACATAACCTCTTATCAATACCTATTTTCAATTTTATGCCCCCCTTCTTCAAGTATTTTTTCCAGCTGTTCACTATTTTCAGCTTCAACAATCTGCCATCTCCGCCATTCCGATTCTTGTTTTTCAATCTTGTTTGAGAATCCTCTGGAAAAGCCATACATCCGGCATTTACCACTCCAAAGCAAGGCTAGGTGAAGGTCTAACCAGCCTTCCATCTTACGCAGGTACTTTGAAACATAAGCGGCACAATTAACCTCTATTTTCTTAGGTCTCTCCACGTTAGACCTGCCTTGTCTCCAATTACCATTGATAATATCTAGTGGTGCTATCCACTTTAACTTTGGAAAGAAAATATGCACGTGTGGATAGCCAGTGCTAGGTTGCACTTCTACAACCCATAAATAGTGTAATCTTCGCCAGCCTCTTCTTTTCCTATACTGGTTTACCGCATTGAGAAATCGCCTGGTATCTTTCCCAAAACTAGCCCATGCTTCTCGCTTTCCAATTCTCTTTGTATCATAGGTCAGCGTTTCCATTAATCCTGGTACCCTCTCATATTTACCTAGCCTTCTCCGGATTTTTCTTGACATATTTAATCGCCCATCATCAAAATACCTACTTCTACAACTTGTTGGCATAATCTTCAAAACTGTAGGGTCATCTCTCCTATTCAGAATGATATTTGTCCTACCAATGCGTCCTTTATATACCTCGAAATCCCACAATGACCGTAAACACTGTGCCCAATAAAGCTGACCGTTGACATTATTCATATTAAGACAAGGAAAGAAGGATAGGCGGGCGATTGGCTGCCGCCACCGCCCTCGCCATAAATTGCCGTGCTATCTATATCATCTCTTCTCTGTTTTCCCATATCTCGTATCCTTTTTCCATTTCAATCCAGTACCACGGCGCTACTTTAGTCTGATAAACCACGCCTTGCTCAGGTATCTCCGGATATTCCGGATGTTCTTCCCTAACTCTACTCCATCCAATTACGTCCTCAGGATGTTTGCCTTTACAATCTTCATAGGCACATGCCTTTTCGTCTTCTCGCTCTATTACCACATGATCAACAACTATAGGCTCAAAACTACGCATACGGTAGTCATCCGTTAGATATGCTCTTTTACACTTCCAGCACAAAACGTAATCATCAATAATAGCTGTCGTATCACTCTCCAAACCTACTTCGAGCATACCTTTCTCAATCGCTGTAAGAAGTGCGTGCGCCCTATTGCTTGCTCCCAGCTTCCTCATCACGTTATACACATGGTTCCTGAATGTATTAATACTTACACCTATTTTCTCTGCCGCCTCTGTATTGCTTAATCCTCTGCTTACCAGAACAAGAGCATCTAACTCTCTTTTACTTATGCGAATGTTACCAGGCATATCATGCCCACCATCTTTACCTTTTCCCTTAATCGCTCTTATCGGCATCTCTATCCTTTCCGTCATATTGACTATATAGTCATTATAACTATAATACTACCAGTTAAATTTGTCAATAGTCAAAAATACTAACTCCGCCTAAATTCTCTATCAGCTCTCGATATCCAAATAAACATCATGTATAATGATGTCTGTTTAATCCACCAACATGGAAAATAATGAAATTCAAGTCGTAGACATCTTCTGCGGAGTCGGTGGTCTAACTCATGGTCTTCAACAAGCCGGTCTAAAAGCAACAGCGGGTATCGATTCTGACCACACATGTAGATATGCCTATGAGGTTAACAATAAGGCTACCTTCATTCATTCTGACATAGAGAACACGAAACCTGAAGACGTTCTTCAGTTGTTTACCGGCGAAGCTATTAAGGTTCTAGCCGCTTGTGCACCTTGCCAGCCATTTTCTACTCATACACTTAAGTACAAGTTTGATAGCAAGGACTCTAGATGGAATCTTCTAGATTATTTTAGACGCATTGTTCTGCATGTCCTCCCCGAAATTGTAACAATTGAGAACGTCCGAAGACTTAGCAAAGAGCCTATTTTTTCAAAGTTTCTAACTACACTATCCAAACAAGGATACAACATATCCTGGAAAGATATTTATTGTCCTCAATACGGTATTCCTCAATCACGGACTCGTCTAGTTCTCCTAGCATCAAGATTGCATACTATTACTATGATTCCCCCCAGTCATGAGCCTCGTCAATATATTCGTGTTCAGGATGTTATAGCCGACCTACCACCTATCAAAGCTGGTGAGACCGACAACAATGACCCCCTTCACAGGTCTGCTGGTCTTAGAGAATTGAATCTCAAACGTATACGTCAATCTATTCCTGGTGGTACTTGGAGAGACTGGGATAAAGACCTCAGATTGCAGTGTCATAGCAAAAAGACGGGCTATAGTTATGTTTCTATCTACGGCAGAATGAGCTGGACCCAATTAGCTCCAACGATTACCACACAATTTTACAACATTGGCACAGGACGTTTCGGTCACCCCGAGCAAGACAGGGCACTTTCACTAAGGGAAGCAGCCTTACTACAAACATTCCCTCCCGATTATCAATTCTATGACCCCCAAAATCCTCTTCCTCTCACTATCACAGCCAAACATATCGGCAATGCAGTACCAGTAAGATTGGGATATATTATAGGAAAAAGTATAGTTGATCACCTTCAATAACTTCACACCCCAACCAATGTCGCCTATCTAACCAGTTAACACCTCCTACTCCTAAAACATTATCAGAATTCTGCCGTTCTCAATCCGCTATTCTCGCTTTTTATCCACGAGCTCAGAGTTCTCAGAGTATTTTCAATAGTACTATCAAGAGAACACTGCCATACTACTGCAACACGCCATCCCGATTTCTTGATTTCTTCCATCTTTCTCATGTCTCTATTCTTATTCTCTTCAATCTTTGGTATCCAGTAATCTGTCCTCGTTTTTGGTCTCCTCCCTTTCCTACACCCAACATGCCCATGCCAAAAGCATCCGTGAACAAATAATGCTACTTTGTACTTCGGTAGTACTATATCAGGACTGCCTGGCAATGCTTTATAGTTCTTGCGAAACCTAAAACCCAGCCTGTGTAATCTCGAACGTAGTAAAACCTCTATCCTTGTGTCTTTCTGCTTTACCCTCGACATTATATATGTTCTTTGAGGGTCTACATCACGGTTCTGATTCATTATATATGCTGCTAATCAATATATTTCAGCTCTTATTTTTTGCCCGCAGCCCGGGGTCGTACATACGTAATATAATTCGTTCCCCTCATACTCTAATTCCATCTTATTTCTGCAATTAGAATCACTACACAATGGATGACCTTGATATTTCCTCTGAGGATAAAACAATCCCGCATCTAGCTGATCTTTATATTCCTTCACA
The DNA here is from genome assembly GCA_016840645.1 of Candidatus Borrarchaeota archaeon. The sequence continues at coordinate 4,886 of JAEORY010000206.1, forward strand.
GCTTTGTCAATAACTTGGTAGATATCAGCTTCGCTCGGTACACTGAAACCAATGTCAGCTAATACAGTCTTTATGAATTTCATAACCTCTTCTTTCTTCAATTCATCCAAATCCCCTATGCTGAATCCTTGCTTAGCATTGTTTATAGGTTTATCTATATCATCGTAATCAATATCAACGATAACGTTACTATGATTCCTGTTAGTTGCCCAAGCTGCTCCCGTTTCAGCAATGCAAACATTCGAATCATAGAAATGCTTTGAAAACAAAAATATCACATATATATCCTCACGGAAACACGATTTCAGATAATCGTATATATCCTGCCCGTGTGGAACCCCAGTTAGACCACAACTCGTGAATATAAAATTCTCTTCAATATCCACTCCAAGCAATTCAAACATGCTCATAATAAAGACCCCATATTTCTCATGCTTTTTATTGTGACTAATAAATATTCTTTTAGTATTCTCCGATAGACGAGTAGCACGAGAAAATTGAAGATGCTCGTCCTGAACAATTTCCAGCTCATCTTCATCAAGCTTGCTCTTCAGTATTGCTCTGGTTCTTTCCTTTTCAAGAAACCCTCTCTTTATTTCCTCAGCTTCCTTCAAGTTTTCGTCTGCCCTACGCCTTTTAGCAAACTCTGCTTTTTTCTGCGCTATTAGATTTACGAATGACTTCAAGTCTTCCATCAATGCTTTATACCGCTCATCAGTATCCTCGTACCCTCTTCTATTGCTTATCGCCATATCGACTAGTTCGTCATCTTCGAATATATCCGCTTGTATCTCACCTATTACGTACGCATCGTATATAGTATCCGTCTGTACTTTAGGTAAAATATCATATTCGCCAATTCTCTTTCGCGAATATATTGTTATTCTGTTGTCAGTAATCGAAATACTTTCCGCTTCTTCTTCACTAGCTCCTTCCCTATAGACCAATCCTCTAAGCATTCCCTTAGTAGCAATGGAACCTATCCATCCTTTATAAACGAAGTCAACCTCTTTGTATTCACCCTTTTTGGTCATTACCTTTATTCTCCTCGGTATCACCGGAAATCTGTCTTCTTTACCGTCTTTGCTTTTCATGTCTTCCTCATAACCATAAGTCTCCTTATATCTCTCGGGAATATCATTCCCTCTAACTAACTCTCTTTTTGCCTTATATTCATCGCCTAAGGTGATAATTACATCCATCTTCTCAAAGAAATCTAATTCAGCATAATCTATCTTCCTTGGTGCTTCGTTATTTTTAATGAGATATATCTTGAACTCGTTGAAGTCAATTTCAAAGTTACGGATAATTCTATTTACCAAATGGTAATACGCGGTATTAATATTTTTCTGTATATTTCTTAGTACTAATCTCGTACCAGTTCCGTTACCAGACAGCTTTTCAGCTTCAAACACTATCTCATTGTCTGGTATCGTATCCGGACCTTTCCCTTCTTTCGTTATTTTATCGTAATCCAATATGCATCCCGCTCTCTTACCATCTTTCAATGAGTAAAGTTCAATCCCCTTGGCCAAAGAAAATGCAGCGAGCTTCCCTATACCTTTCCTTCCGAAAACCTTTCTTCCCTTCGACGACACTGGTCTTTCTATACGCCTATCGTATCCAATATCAAGAAAGTATTTATTAACTTCGTCCGGTGTCATTCCAATGCCATCATCTTCAATAATTATTTCAGCCTCTGCTCCCGTTATTATAGTCACCCAGCAATTATCCGCATCTGCATCGTAGCAATTCGATACAAGTTCCGCGATTATACTTGCTGTATCTCCATATAAATGTGGCCCTAGAATTGCTATTACTTTAGGGTCAATAGTTATTTTGTATTCAAACATTATAACCTCCTACTTATATACGATTATTGGGTTTATTGTTTCCTACTCTCTATATCTTAACTCACGTATGAAACATTCGCAATAATAACGGCTCATTAATACTCTTTTTTCTCTCATCATTTTGCTAACATTTTTGCTAACGAACTTTTCACCACTATAAACAACAAGATGGTACCAAACGGCACCATCTGAAGCTAAATCTCTAGCAAAAAGGTATCAGAAA
>JAEORY010000207.1 GCA_016840645.1 Candidatus Borrarchaeota archaeon
TAAGACATCTAGTGAAGAAATAAAAGAAGTTTTCGATCAAGTTGATGAAAAATTTATTGAGATGTACCAAAAAACCTTTAACGATGATGTACTCAAAGATAATTCCATATTTAAAGAATTCATTCCCTCTCTTGACACGCTTGTGCAAAAAATGATAGCTGATAAAGAAGCACGTGCTATTGGCAAAAGCGTTGTTAGCATGTTCAAGAAATTGATTCGGTTGACTTCAGATGCGAGTAGTTCGCCAGGGGAGACACCCACTGAAAAACTGCAAGATAGTACTATAGAAATCACTCAACCAGAAGAAGGACTAAAGGAATTAAATGATGTCTATGCGCTGAATACTGATGCTTTAAAGGCTGTAAAAAGTATTCCTGCTCAAGATATGCAATATAGATTGGCTTTACAGTATATAAACGGTGAAAATACAATTGAAGATATTATGCTTTCGCTACAACTCCTTGGATATAAACTAAAATCTGCGAAGTATTTAATTGAATTCTTTAAAGAATGCGAGACGAAAGGCTATCTGAAGCGTGTTAAGTAGCGATCTTATAAACATTAATTTTCATTAAATACGTGTGAAATGGTAGTTTGAGAATATTGTTCAGCGTTCTCTTTTTCCTTCTATGAACTCTTCAACATTCGTATGTGCAACACTATCCACTATCTGTTCTGGAGGATGTTTAAAACCATAAGACGAGATGCTAGTTAAAGGTCCACCTATGCCTCTATCAAGTGCCAATTTAACTGCACGAATAACATCAATAACAACACCTGCACTATTAGGCGAGTCTTCAACACTTAGTTTTAGTTGTACAGTTACTGGTAAATCTCCGAATTTTCGACCTTTCAACCAGATATAGCAAATCTTTTTGTCTCCCAAAAATTTAACATAATCAGAAGGTCCAATTCTTGTTGGGGTAGGATAGGGAACTAAACTAGTAACTGCTTCAGTCTTTGAGACACGTTTAGTCTTTAAACGAGCCTCTACAGTCATATTTTCGAAGTCAGTATTTCCACCTATATTTAGTTGATAAGTTTGGTCAATTTTTACGCCTCTATCAAGAAATAGATTTACTAAGGATCTATGTGCTATCGTTGCACCAACTTGGCTCTTTATATCATCACCAGCTATCGGGATTCCACGTCTTTCAAATCTCTCAGCCCATTTTTTGACAGATACAATAAACTCAGGTATACAGTTTACAAATCCGCAACCTGCTTCTAGCGCAGCCTGGGCATATATTTTGGTACCTTCCTTTGAGCCAACAGGTAAGTAATTGATTAAAACATCCGTCTTTGTTTCTCGTAGAATACTTGCTACATCAACCGCTTCAATAACATTTGGGTCATAGCAATGAAATGAATTAACCATATGAGGGGCAACGCCATCTGCAATCGGACCAGGTAACACTTTAATATTAAAGGTTTCGATATTTTTAGCAAACACTTCACAGCAATTTGGTTCTGCAAAAATTGCTTCCGAAAGATCTTTTCCAATCTTTTTTGTATTGACGTCGAAAGCGGCAACAAATTTGATGTCTCTAATGTGATATCCGCCAAAATTCACATGCATAAGGCCAGGAACCATCTCATCTTCTTTAGCATTTCGATAGTATTGGCATCCTTGAACTAATGCAGAGGCGCAGTTTCCAACCCCTGCAATTGCAACGCGTACTTCCTTCAATTTATTTCCCTCAAAACAAGTTCTGTCAATCAACTGACTATCAAGTTATTAAATAAAGTTCATTTCATCTGAAATATCTTTTTCGGATGATATTAGATCTCTTTTTGAATGTAAATCTTTAGGACTTAGTCAAATACTTAAATCTTCTGTAAATTGGATGCTTTTCTACATTTTTAATTCTATTTAAAAAAAAGTGTGGTCCTTTCCAATTTCCCCTTAAAGAGTTACATATTCACGAATGCTTGAAAAGTTCGAAATATTTACTGACTAGACGCATTAATGCAAATTTAATTGATCTAGTTGTGACTTTCGTGTCCATAAAGTTAGTAATTGGTCTTACAATTCTAAAGGGTGCATAATTGACTATTTTTCGAAGAATTTCTTCAAGAAGGAAAAATGCATGATTTGCTTTCTCTAAGTTCTTGTTATCAAGATATGTTTTAAACGCGTCAGCAAGCAAGAGATATGCATTAAATAAATTCTTTTTTTCGTAATTTAGCACTCCATATTCATACTTCACATCCGCTAAATACATAGATGATTTCAAACGAAACTCTGAGATTATATATTTAGATAGAGGTTGGATTTTAGAAAGATCGCCCGTCCAGTGTTCCAGAGCTGCCTTATTTTCACCTTCAAAGTCTTTAACCAACTTTCTAAGGTCACGAGTAATCTTTCTATGAGCAACTGATTTAGCTTTTACTCGTGCAAATAATGACGCTGCAATAAATTCACCATATTCAATTATAATCGTGAATTCCTCTTTTTCAATAACTTTAGGAGGTGTTTTTGTTTGTGTTGCTTCTGCAATCAGAGAAGAGATACCTGCAAGCGCTCCAGTCATCAGGGCTTCATCAGTTTCAAAAGACCCAAAACTTACATGATCTATCCCTAAGCCAGTATTTGTATAGACATACAAATCAATAAATTTGTCAGCATCTACTGGTGAAAACAAAAGTGAATTAATTACCATAATAATACCAATGAACAATATTGCCACTGATAGGCTGGGAAGGGGATTGAATGCAACAACTTTCGGAGAGTATGCAACAAAGAAGGTTGATACAGACATTCTTTCGACTGTAAATTCAAAAACTGACCCAGTATCTTCAAAGCCCTCTTTAGAAGCATAAACTTCAAATGTATAACTACCAGGTGCAAGATTTACAGTTTCTATTTGAATATCATAGACTCCTTCATTTTCAGTAAAATCCAAATATGAGCCTTCTTGAAATGTGCTGACAGCACCCATTTGCTTGATCTGTAATTCGTTACTCTCAACTTCATCGTATACCGTTATAGTATAAATCTCATCCAAGAATTTTAACGTGATATTAAGTCCTTCAACGACATTTCCCCATCGCGTAACATTGATTTGGATATCCAATGAATGTCCACGTCCAATTATGCCTTCAAAATCTGCATTAACCGTTAGATAGTTCTTAGCTTCTCCGCTCTCTTGAGAAGATTCATCTCCATCTAAAGATTCACTGTTAATCTTAACAATCGTGTCCAGAAAACCAACTTCAGTACCATTATTCCATAAAACTTGCAAGCGATAATTCCCAGTTGGTTCGTTATATGGAACCTCCCAATCTGAAAAAGTAATTCTACCATTAGAATCTGCACCAGAAGTTTTTGTGTGTGCCACATCTGTCGAATCTGGTTTTAATACCGTTAAAGTTGCAGTTCCTCCCCCAACCGATCCACTTAGATTTTCAATATATGCGTTAACACGCATTTCGTCACTTGAATAGAAAGTTGTTTGATTGAAATAACCAGCTTTAGAATATTCTTGGGAGTAAACTTCATCTACGTAGTTAGGTGAAGTAAAATGAAGCTCCCATGTACCACTTTGTGAGATGTTGTAAGGAATAGTAAGATTATAGAGACCATTAGCATTGAGGTCCAAAGTGACATTTGACGCGTGTTCGCTATTATCAGGAGCCTTTACAGATGTAATAGTCCAATCACTTGGAATGTCAGTTATTTCTAGAGACCCATTGAAGTCATCATCTGGAATATCAAATTCATACTCTAAAGTCCATTCTACATCATTTCCACTCGTTACGCTATATGTTGAATCGGCGCTGTAAACCGTTCCATCGCTAAACTCACAATAGAGTGTGTAATCAATAAATGTATGAATGAAATCAGGTAGTTCCTGATATATGATATCAAAGTCAAAAGTCCCATCGCCCCTTGGTGCTATTGGATCATTTGTTGCATTCACACTCCATACAGCCATCCCCTCCCATGGAGGTAGTGGACCTGGTGCCCCGTAACGTGTAGCATTTCCAGATAGAACAGGTGTACCGTTTATTTCGTCATTACAAAACACCTGCATACCAATATGTTCTGTAACACTTATGCCTGAACGGTGATACATAAATGCACAATCGAAACCAATTTCAGTCCACTGAGTGTTACCACCTTTTGTGTGGTTTAATGTCACATATGTTGGTTGGTCATCATCCGAAAGTATATCATATGTATCATTAGAAGCCAGCCAGTAAAGATAGTCATAAAAACCTGCTGGTAGTGGATCTGGTTCATTAACTAAAGTGATTCCAATGTAATAATTCCCATTTGGTAGTACCCACTTTTCATCGGGAATATATTCCTCCCACGAAACTTCTGGAAGTGCTGTAAATTGTTGATAATACATAACTCCAGTGTAAGTCGCATTTGAAGACGCATCTGGAAGACCATTTGTTACATTCTCTTTCAAAATGTAGAGTAAGAAATCAGTTCCAGCGGTTTGATTAGGATTGATTAATCCTAAGGAGATAGAATCAATAAATACAGCACCGTACACAGAAGTAATATTAAATTTATATGCGTAACCCATCTCTGTACTATTTACTTCTAAGAGATCTGCACCTAAGTTTACATAATGATATCGGTCAATCCAGTCATCGGGCCAGATAAGTTCGCTTTCAACGTAAGTATGTTTTATCGTCAGATTGTAGTAAATTAAATCCGTAGATTGTGAGGGAGCCTCTATTAAGATATCAGGAGAGCCAGTATCATTGTAAATTCTCATATCTTCATCAGAAGTAGTACTTTCAAAATACTCAATAACATCAAAGTCATTTCCAGACCCTGAAGGATTAATTGGAGTGCTGCCTCCGCCTCCACCTCCGCCGCCATTATCAAGGCTATTAATGTAATCTCCAGGAGAGAGGGTTGATCCATCATTCGAATAATCTGTGGTGATTTTTGGTGTAAAAGCAAAATTGAATGCTAGAGAGATCACTAATATCACTAGAAATACTTGCAACGCAATTAATGATGTCTTTCGAATATTAGATGACATTAAGCAACATCTACGCGTCCATGATTATCATAAACACGACACGGTCTTATAAATATCTTATTAATTCAAAAGCAAATTTGGAAATTCACCCCTTGACCAACTACTACCTCAATTTAAAGCCGACTAAAATCCAAATTCGATAATGAACCTTCAACAAAGTCATTTTCCATCCCCTTGCAAGAAAATAACGGCAATTTTCGACAATTAAAGTAAATCATCTTATTAAATCCCTTATTAGAAGATTTAGGTGTCGCTCAAGTCAATTTAGCAGAGTTAAATAAATAAAATGCTGTGAAATAGCCTAAGAAAATAGGGTTCTTCTTTTGACAGAACTATTTGGTTACTCTCCGTAGTGCGATGTAGACTTTTTTAGGTGTCCACAAATTGAAAATCTGTCATTATTGTTCATTATCGTTCTTAGAAAAATAGGAGACCTTCTCGTATCTGTCATTATTGTTCATTATCGTTCTTAGAAGAACAAGTAATCTTTAAGTAATAGAAACCTATATCAATTTGTCATATTTGTTCATTAACGATTTAGATCATTAATGATATTCAAAAAATCTTTGTTAAACGAAAAGATGCGAAGAAAAAGGGAAGAGTTGGTGAATTTGGGCTACAATAAAACTGATTCTGTAAGCAGGGTTGACCTAAACTTTAAAAACGAGTTATTAAGCATGCCAGGGGGAGATGTACTAAAGTTATGCTTCCAATGTGGACTTTGTACAGGAAGTTGCATTGTCAGTAGAAACGTCGATACCTTCAGACCAAGACAGATTCTAAGGATGGTACAATTAGGTCTTAAAGATATCTTAAAGTCAGAAGATATATGGAGATGCGTTACCTGTTATACGTGCAATGAGCGCTGCCCACAAGGTGTTAAACTCACAGATGTGTTTACTGTGCTCAAAAATCGGGCAACACAGGAAGGATTGCTTCCTAAAGCAATAAAGGAACTCCTCAAAGCAATCCACCAATTCGGCTGGATTTATGAAATGGGAGACGTTCAGGAATTTGAACGAGAGGATTTTGAACTACCTGACATTCCAGAAGCGTCACCTATGGTTTTTCGAAAGATTGCAGAAAAAACAGGTCTTAATCGATTGTTAGATATAGAGGAGGGTTAAGAATGGTTAAATATGCGTTGTATACGGGCTGTACTATTCCTTATCGTCTCAATGCGTATGAAGCATCAACCAGAAAAGTCATGGATCATTTAGGTGTAGATTTAGTAGATCTTGATCAATTAAACTGTTGTGGGCTATACGTTGAGCCCGCTAATAAACTTGCATACCTTGCTTTATCGGGGAGAGTTCTCGCCTTAGCAGAAGAACAAGGTCTAGATCTCCTCTGTTTATGTGGAGGGTGCACATCTGCTTTAGCAAAAGCAAATGCTTATCTAAAGGAACATGAAGTTGAAAGAAATGCTGTTAATGAAGTCCTAGCCGATTTTGATATGGCATTTGAAGGCAAGATACGCGTTGTTAACTCAGTAAACTCATTTGTTGAAGACATTGGTCTTAAAACAATTAAGAAACAGATTACTAAACCTTTTAACGGTTTAAAACTCGCGGCACATTACGGTTGCCATCTACTCAAACCTAGTGAGATTTTACAATTTGAAGACCCAGAGGCTCCACAATCTGTGGACGATCTCTGTGCCATTACGGGAGCCACAATGGTTGACTACCGCGACAAATACGAATGTTGCGGTGCTCCAGTTATTGCCACCGAGCAATCGCTTGCGGTTAAGATCATCAATAATAAACTGAAGAACATTTCCAAAGCTGGTGCAAACGCAACCGTAACAGTATGTCCTTATTGCCATCTTATGTTAGATCTTATGCAGTTAGAAGCAGAAGACGCTTATCAAACAAAATACAAACTACCGGCGCTTTTACACACTCAACTTTTGGGACTTAGCATGGGAATG
>JAEORY010000208.1 GCA_016840645.1 Candidatus Borrarchaeota archaeon
CCAAGTGGAAAACTTATCTTCCAAGTATTCAATTGCCAAACCAGGGTGTGCGATGTCATATTTCAATAATTCATCTTTGGCTTGTATCATTCGTGTAAGGTGGGATTTGATATTCTCTAAACCATCGTCAACATTCTCTTGGATGGTTGGTGCTGAGGTAGGGTGCTCCTTAATTTCTTCATCCCAATCAATGGACTCGTCTTGCTCATTCTCCATCTTGAGTTGCTGTATCTGGTCAATGGTGGTTGTTAGAATCCCTTCTACTTCATCAAATACTTCCCCAATCTCCATACTATTAAACATTTCCAATAGGGAATCTTTATCATCTTGAATTTGTTTCATCAAATTGTCAAGATGGCCTTTGTGTGCTTTAATTAAAAATTCTCTCATGGTGTAGCTCCTATTTTAGATTAAAAGATTTTATATTTAATAACCAGTAAAATATAATGATTATTATAATACGAGTCAAGTGTTTTTTTTAATTATTTTATTTTTCTTTATTTTTCTTTAATTTACTAAAGTACAAAAACAATCCATTGGTTAACTGAATATCTTGAATATCCGAAACATATCAGTCTTGGATGCTGGATCATTGTTGTTTATAGATTGATGAGTATTCTTTTGCGCTTTAGACAGGTTACCACTTCTATTTTGTGTATCAAGATGGTCTTTGGCCATCTTTTTAATCCGGTTTGCCCTTTGTTGTTTGGCGTTGTCTCTAATTCTTTTAAAATATTTATTATCCATCTTATCACCTCGTTTGATCATAACATCTGTTGAACAACTCTTTCATTTTATCTTTGGTATATGTAACACCATTAGCTTTTATTTTATTTCCGCTTTCCAACCAACTATTCACTTCCAAATAGCTATATCTGTTAAAGTGTTTCCAACCCATATACCTATCTGTATCAGTGTAGAAGCATACTACAGCCATTAGTCCACCTCATCAATTTCATTATCATCCTCTGGGTCTTGTCCCAAACTATCTCTGGCTTCCCAGAAATCATCTTCATCTTCCCAGCCATCATCATCAAAGGCACTCTCCCATTGTGATAACATATCATCCTCATCACCTTCCAATTCCCAGTCATCACTCCAATTCTGTTCCTCTGGCCACTCTATTTTATCAGCCATCTTAATAGTCCTCCAATACTCTATCTAAATCACCTTCAACCTCACCATAGATCATCTTGCCAGCACCATATTGTTCCATACAATCACTGTTACAGAACTCAAATTCGTCCGGCAATATCCTTCCACAGTTGAGGCACTTATTGGCTTCATTAAATTCCTTGTTGCTCCACCTTCTCAGCTTGTTAGTAAAGCTATCTGAATTAAGTGCTTTAATGCCTGGTAGTTTAATTTTAATAACAGCATCACTATCTAACTCATTCAATGTAGCTTCCAACTTACCAACTACTCTCTGAACCATATTGGATATTAGATCAGGATTAACAGTGGACTTCTTCAATTCACTATACCATGCCAAATGGTCCATCGGTGGAATGTCTTCTTCTTTGTATTCTTCTTCCACTCTTAATATAAATATGTCTGGTGAACCTTTTCTTGTTTTAACTTTTTTAAGGTTTAAATAATACCACATCCCATTCACTCCTTCTTCAATTTGATGGTTGGACAACTTTCTTCGACAAACCGGACATACAACACATAATTACCATCAGGATTGTTGTTGCCTTTAATTTCCTTTGGATTAATTTTCATCATATATGTTTCCAGCTTTGTGTATCCTTCTTTATGGGCATGGAACATTGGTGATAGCATCTTTAGGACAACTTTAATATACTCCAATGAACCTTCTACCCTTACACCGTCATGTCCATATCTTGAGCCTTCATGGTCTGCTGGCAGGACTTCTACAATGTTCATTAGGTCAGTAAGATCACTGGACACTACATCCTTATTCTCGAAAAATCCTCTCGAAACCAACTCCCACAGGTCTAATATTTCATCATAGCTCACCCTGCCAACCATACCTTTATTGTGTTTGTTCTCTGCCATTATTCCAAGCTCCTTTCAACTTTTTTCTCTAACATCATGTTTAATGGGATACAGTGAAACGTCAGTTCATCATTATCCCACACTAATTTAAAATCGCAAGCAATCCAATTTACAACATCTATAAGGTACACTAAATCACTAATTAAAATATCACCAACAATAATCTTTCTCATCACACCATCCATTAGTGGCATGTTGGTATTGATATTCATCGTCTTTGGCCATATTCCAGGGCCACCATCTCCACTATCATCTGCTACACTGATAGATATATTATTTCTAATCCAAGTATAGCAACTAATCAATAGTGTATCCAACTCTCCATTGTGGTAATCTAAATCATTGTAGAAAGAAGTTGTCTGTCCAAGAAATGCTTTGTACCTATTTCTCCACAACATAAATCCATCTCCACCAGCCATTACAGCCCTCATTGTAGCTTTATAAACACCACTCTTATATGAAGCATTGGCAAAGTTATATCGAAAGATATTAGGCACTGCTTTTGATATGTGGTTGGATAATCTATATGATATAATTATACACTCAGCAATAAGAATTGGCTCTGTAATGAACACTCTATTCTCCCAGTAATACAGGATAGTTTCAAGTGGTGTCTGATATTCATTGTAATCCATGCCACTTTCCATTCTGGCTCTTTTAATTATAACATCAATTCCAATTATACGCATTTCCTTTAACTCGTGTGTTACAATTTCTTTAAATTGATTAAAATCGTTAAAGTTCTTTTTTGTGACAGTGGTGGTGATCTTTGGATCTAACCAACTTTTATATTTATTCATTGCTGTCTCCTAAAAGTTACTTACAACAAGTTCTTCACCGTGTTCCAACTGGGCATTCTTATCAGCTACATACTTGGTGTATGTCACTGTATTGTACATGTTATAAGATGGTTCAACTAAACCAATTCTACAATCTTCTGAACCATTCCATATAACAATGAGCTTATTGGCTTCAAACACTTCTATTATCTCATTTGGATCACCATTCCAAGCAATCCACAATATCTTTCCTTCTTTAAGCCAATCACCAGAATAGGCATCATTGTCCTGTTTGTGGTAGAATACTACTTTCTCCACTTTTTCATCTATTGATGCCCAGACACAACCACTACAGCACATGTAGTTCATTCTGGCAAAGTACCCTTTGGTTCTCAATTCTTTAAAGGAATCCTTAACCTTTTGTTTGGTGGTTCTTTCATCTTTTGGGACTGTGTCCACTAACCGCTTTCCATCTCTCGCATCTCTGATATAGCCATGAGCATCTTTGTAATAGTACACGGTGGTTCTCCTTACTGGTTTAATGATTAGAATGGTAATGGTGGATCTATTTTATCGTTTAATCTCTTTTGGTAAGCTCTAATTTGTTTAATTAGTGATTTGGCTAACCTATTGCTGCCATAAGTCTTTATATATTTATCCACTTCAAACTCATACCAGGTGGTACTGTTAGCTGTTTTCTTTACATTCCTCCACAGCTGTACTGACTTGGCTGTGATGCCTATTGTCTCACCTGTTTTGGTTTTCGTTTCAATAATAAAATCCATAAAGTGTTCGCTGGTAAAGTGTATTCCTATTATCTCTACATCAATCATCAATGAAGGGCTTTTAAGATGGTCACCAACTCTACTACTCCAAGGACTTGGTCTTGTCCACTTGCCTGGTCTCTTTTTGGACATTAAACTGGACACTGCTAACCTTAGATCATCTTTCTGTGACATTGTTTAACTCCAATTTCTTCTTATTGTACCATCAGTTATTGTATATTGGTTTCTGAAATGTCTATCATAACCACCTAATTTAAGTCCACCCTCATAATCAATACAATTATTGCAGACATCATACACAAGCCAAAAATCATATTCATCACTTTGATTCTCTATGATGGTTTCAATAACCATCCGTTCAGTCACTGTAAAGTGTTCAATTGGTACAATCATCTTCCACCTAATCGTTAAATATAATAAATTTAATTCCATGTGACATAAAGACATAAGACAATATGTCATTGTCTTCATCCCTATTTACCATTTTCAATTCAGTCTTTGAGTCAAACTGAGAACCATCCAGTGGGTTAATGAAGTTGTCTCCCAAATCAGATGCCTCTGTTACATATTCACTATTGGATACTTTATACCAACCACCATCCACTTTCAATGGGTCTTTCAATCCATATGGTGTGAGATTGTCTGGGTCAGAATTCTTTGGTGCTTCATATCTCTTTATATTGACAGGTACATTAGCAATGTCCACATCTTTTGGTGTTGCCACAACTTGGTTCTGTCGGATGCTCTTTACATTATCCACCATCTTGATACACTCTGGACCAAATCCAAATTGGATAGATGTAGCATCGGTTAATTCTCGTCCACACCTTCCACAAGTGTTGGAGCGATAAAATTCTAAGTTTTCTGGTATAGTGCCTGCTTGGAGTTTTTTAAGGTACCACTGGAGGGAAATATAAATCAGGTTATCAATGGCGAATTTGCTTGCTTTGGTAAGTTTGAGGGTGTAGTCTGGCTTTACTATGCCAATGTATGACCACTTATGTTGAGTCTTGATGTTTGGTTGTTTTCTTGAATAAGCAAAACACACTTTACCATCACCATACTTATTATCTTTAACAATAAACTTGTAAGTCAGGTGGTTTTGTGTGTTTAAACTCTTTAAAGTAAATATTCCTTTACCAGCAAATATGTACCTATACATGTGTAGTGGCCTGTACAGCCTATGAGTATTTTCCATCTTAACACCTATTTCTTAAAGATTTAAAGTTTTTATTTTTTACTGCTGAAGGAATATAGTGATTTGTACTTTACGAGTCAAGGATTTTTTTTATTTAGTGTAATCTTTTTTATTAGAAATTATTTTCCAAAAAATTACTAAGTACAAAAACACCCCATTGGAGCTTGTTTGGTTGGAATTTTTTATTAGGAATTTAAAATTTAATTTATTATCTTTCACCGTTGATTTAATCCCCTATTTAATCCCCTTTTTTATTTTAATCCCAAAAAACGATAAAGTCCTAAAACCCTCCATTGGTGTTGTCCTCAATTATGTTACCATGCTCCACCTATCCATTGAGCCAATGCCACCTACCCATCACCATCCAATCCAATGGCCATTTATTCAATTTCCCACACACACCAGGCACCTTACTGGATCACTGCAAAAGTCCATTCCAGACTTCTCGCATTGTCATCTCAGCCGCTGTGCGGCTCTCACTGTTTCACCGTTCATTCCAAGTTTCAAAACTTTTCCTGCTGGCCAGCGAGTTGTTGTGTTTTTTTGAGTTGGTGTAATTTTTTGACTGGGAAAATTTTGATTCTAAACCTCTCAAGATGGTACAATTTCTTCATATCATAAAGATAGACATCTTTGGCCCTTTTAAGGCTTAGAATCAATTTAAAGGTGGGAATTTAACCACTAAAATTACTCAGCTAATCTTTCCTCAATGTCAGAGTCTTTTAGGGTTTCAAGTATAATGCAAAATGGATCAGTTGCGTTCTTTTTCGGTATCAAAGAGACACTTTGTAGCTTACAATTCTTCAATACATACTTGTTGTTCAACTTCTGATAAGAATCAGTTGACACTTTAACAGCAAGGGTGAGTTGGTCTAATTTCTCTGCTAATTTCTTAGGCAACAGAACAGTTGTGGAAGCAATAAGTCTCATCACTCCATCTTTTACATCACGGCCATTAATTCTTGATTGTCCAAGCAACTTGTCTTTATCAAAGTTAAAATAACAAGGCACCACAGTGTATTTCGCAATAGCAAGTTTGTCAATCAAATCTGGAGTGAATACTATCTTATCATCAGGATTCGGGTTGGATGTCATAATGATTCCATTGATTGTCACCCTGACCGTATCTTTCCAATTCAACCTTTTATTAGGGTTGATAGCATTCTTTTTCAACTTTTGTTGTGCTGTCAAGATTTCTCCATCTTTCTTTTTCTTGGCAGCAAGTATTTCTTTTGCACTCTTAGGCATCTTCACCATCCTCAGCCAACAGTGGCTGGAAATTAATTTGTATCATGTATGTACCAGTTTCTTCATTAAATACTGGCGTTATTCTTTCTACAACATTATCCGGTATAGTAACTACATCAAAGTTCTGAATTGTAAGTATAGATGGGCTATTGTCTCCAATAGAGATTTTCTTTTTTGAATCTTTCAAGAATTTCTCAATGGCCTTGCTCATCTGTTCCAATTCACCATTTTGTGGTTTATAACCTTCTCTTGCTACAAAGAACATTCTCATAAACTATCCTCCACAGGCAAGCATTGCTGATACATGTACAGGACAAGCATATCTGAATTGTTCCACAGTCATGTTTCCTTTGCCTCTTTCCTCTTTCACTTCTTCATCAGTGTAGAGTGTGATTGCTATTTTACAAGTCTCACATCTCTTTTGATGAATGGTTCCAAAGGGGCATTCCTTACTTGTATCAGCATATAAATGCCTGATGCTTTTAATTCTCTTTGGTGTTTCTGTCGGTCTTTTCATAATTAATTTTTCCTTTACAAAAATGCTGGCAGTATCAGTTTGCTCCAGTTCTCCATTCTCTCAATGAGCGTTTCTGTAAATACCAATTTAGCTATACTTTCCCATTGACAATACTGTATCTCAGAGTCAATAGGTTTTATTTCATTTTCTGTTCCAGGTTTAACATAGCCTACATAAACTAATCCAGCGTGGACTTGGCCTACAGCATCTCCATCCCAATTCACCATTCCACGATATGTAATAGGACTCATTAGGTGTACACCAGCAACTTCTTCCTCTAATTCTCTTTCTGCTGCCCAACAAAATCCTGAACTGATTGGTAAATCTTTTTCAACATCGTCATGTTCAATATGGCCACCAATACCTATTGA
>JAEORY010000209.1 GCA_016840645.1 Candidatus Borrarchaeota archaeon
TGATATAAGATCAATGCTGCATTAGCTCCATACTTTTGAACATCGTCAAAATTACAACAAAGCACTCTTCCCATTCTCTCCCCTTATCATTATTGTAACGTGTTACAACTTTCCCCTATGAAGTTTTGCGTTATTGAAAAGCAAAACAGTGATCCATTTAACGGCCACTCTGTAGAAAAGTAAATGGAAAAATAATTTTTATAATAGCACGGTGAGCATGACAAAAAAGTGTATACAAAATAGTTTTTCTACTTTAGGTTATTTTTCGTTAGCGCAATTTAACTAGGAGAATGAAATGGCGTTATATTTTTTTGATAGAGAAACACTCGTTCGCCTTAGCGTAAAAATTCCTGAAGAATACAAAGAGTATCTGAAAGAACATGGAAAAGGTAGTTACACCAAGGGCATTATTCTGTTGATACAGGACGCTAAAGACAAAAGTACAAAACGGAAAAAGAAAACTGGAGAGTTAAAGTGAAAGACAAACTAGAGAACTATGAGCCGGTAAAAATCAGAAAAAAAAGATTTTATCAAGATTACTCAGATGGTCGTATTCTAGTAGATCATATCGTTATTGATATGAACCAGGCGGTAATTAAGGCCACTACTTATAAGAATAAAGAAGACCAAGAGCGTAACCTTCCGCTCTCTATGGGGTACGCTCAAGAGATAAAAGGCCAAGGTGGTTTTGCTAATAAGCACGCATGGTGTGAAAACTGCGAAGAGTCGGCCATTGGTAGGGCCTTAGATAACGCTGGGTATGCTACGAATGATAGCTGTAGTCGTGAGGAAATGATTAAGGTTAAGAGGGAAGAGGAAGCAGAACAAGAGAAGCGTAAAGAAGAGCAAGGTAAAATTAAAGATGCCCAAGACGGAATGAAGAGTTTTGTTCAGTTTATGAATGCGTATGTTAAGCCGGTTGGAGCTTCAAAAGAAGATGAGGCCTTAAAAAAGGCCATTATACATGAGCTTAAACCCGATAGGAACAACGCTGACCCTGGATACTGGAAAGAGATGACAGCGAAACTTCATAGCTATGTTGATGAATGGCATAAACATGGGTGAAACTCCTAAAGAAATTTACATAATTGTGGGCCCCGATGCGGGGTCCATTTATCGTGTCACAGGTGAATCGGAGACTCATTACTATCTAGAGGATGGAGAGTGTACCATCACAGAAGAGAAGTGGAAGTGCATTCCCTTAACTCATGAGTTAGCGATGGAAATAGCTATAAAGGATTCTGATTATAAGGGAGTTTTTTAATGGGAAAATTCATTTGTTTAGACTTTACTTATCCTGTATTCGTAAACATTGATTTAGTCACCCATATGAAGGTTTGCAAGAAAAATGGTGGTAGTTGGGTCTTGAAGATTAGTTTCACAAATGAAGACTGGGAAAATATTTATTTTGAAACTGAGGAGGAAGCCAGGGATACTTTGGGTAAAATTGCAAAATTATTAAGAGCATGTGAAGGCTAAAAGACCGGCGTTAGCCGGCCTTTGAGCGCAATCCTAGTCGGGATGCTCCTGGTATGTGAGGCACGAACGGCGACCCACTGTTCGAGTAATTAATTTAAGGGTATCACGTCATGAATGAAAAACAAGTCGAGATATCTATTTTGCAAAGGAGACTGACAAGGTGGATAAGTTATTTATAAAGATCAAGCTTTTAAGAGAAGAATTCGGAGTGTTTAAGCTTAGACTGCTAGGAGATAATGAAACGTTATGGGCCGTACCTACTGGGCATCAAGAACATAAGATCAAAATCGATCCTAACCTTAAAGGCGAGGTCTTCCGCGCCTATTTATTAAATGATCCGATATCATGGGGGCCACACGTTAAGTGGGGGGATATGGTGGCAGTTAGAAATAATGGGGAGGATGAATTACCTACTGCGGATTTATCTGATCAGACTAAAGAAAATCTTAAGGATCCGTCTTAATGAGTGAAAAACAAGTCGAGAGATCTATACTCCAGTATTTGACCATTAAAGGCATTTATTGCTGGAAGGAAAACAATGTTGGAGTGTTTGACCCCGTCAAAAAGATCTATCGTCGACCCAATTCCCCGTATATAATTAAAGGCATTAGCGACATACTTGGTGTGTTACCAGATGGGCGGTTTTTGGCGATAGAGTGCAAGGCAAAGGGCAAGAAGTGGAATGTATCTAAGGAACAACAATCGTTTATAGATGCAGTAAACCAAAACGGAGGTCTCGCATTCGTCGCCGACAAAATAGAGGACGTAGTGTCCGAGCTAAAAGGCTACTTGAGATGAGCAAAATGCCTGTAGATGTTATTGTTGAGAGAATGAATGAGATTTTACACAAGTTGTCAGATGCGGATATTCCACACAACGCAAAAAAACAATACTTAGACCTATATGAGACTAATAGAAAGGTATTAAAAACTATTGACCCTACGCATCCAATGGCTAGGAAGACTGTCCATTAACCCATTTCTCTATGACATGTGTCAAACCATCCTGCAAACTGCCAAAAGTAGAAATAAGTGCATGTTTATAAGATCTTTGTATTTTAAAGGTTGTTAAAACTTTCGCCATATCGTATTTCTTGGCACACCTAGCACACAACCCTATTAAGGCCTTTCTATGAAACCTATGCTTAGTAGGTGGGTATTTTTTACATTCCATACATTTCGTCATTTATTCGCCTTTATTAGCTTGCCTCGGGAATTAATATATAATATATAATGTATATTAACTGACAACGCAAGGATATTATAATGACTAAAAAAGCTACAGAGTACGAAAGACTTCCAATTGAATACACTCTTTATAAGCAAGATGATTTTTTTAACTGTTTAGGCTGGGATAAAATAGAGGTTAAAGCACTAGTGTTTGAAAAACATAAAGCACATGCCGTAGGGGCGGTGGTTATAGCAGATGGTCACTGCCTTAGTATAATGGAGGAAGATTGGGAAAACACTTTTGATTGCTATGGTCCTGAAAAGTTCACAAAGCAGCAAATAAAATCTCAAACTCAGCGTAATTTCAATGAAACATGTGAGAATGGGAATTACAGTACAGAGCAATGTATGCTAAACGACAAAAAGAGATTTGGCCTAAGAAAAGCACCAAAATTCATCACAATGAGCGAAAGGGATGAGAAATGAGAGTAGTTAAGAAATTACCCCGCTGTATGAAAAAAGACACTTTTCGTGTGTATGTCTACAAGTATGGGGTCTCTCATGGCGTAGAATACTATGTGCTTGACCCAAGAGATGAACCAGCAGTATTGGTTTATGACGGCAAAAATGCTTATGTAAGGCAATTACAAGCTGATGAGACAGAGGCAGCGGGGCCAGAAGATGACATAGATGAAATTTATAAATTAGATCCTGTTGATGGTTGGGAATGGGAAGACATACAAATAAACATATAGGATGAATAATGAGCCGAGAAATAGAGTTTAATGCGGAAAGGTCGCAAAAGGCGTCCAGTGAAATATTAGCGATGATAGCAGGTGATAAAGGGGATGGCCTCAGCGATGATATCATGCCACAGGACATGATAGTGGCACTAATGGCCATTGCTTATGAGGGGGCCGAAAGATTAGTAGGGGAAGATCTCGCCACTAGATTCATGGAAGACGTTTTAACCATTGTTAGTATGGACGAATCTTCTTAATGATCATATCTTAGATGTATGTCTGACTTAAAAGATATCTTAAATTCTGTCGGCACCCTCTACGTGGAGAAGATCAAATTTCTCCAGGAGATTGCTGATCTCAAAAAAGAAATCGAAGAACTCAAAAAAGAAAACCAAACCTTAAAGGACAATCATCGCCAGTTAATGGACCAAACATCTCCTAATATGGATTTTAGGGGCCGTGATACAATAAGATTATGAGTAAAGAAAAAAGACCAGTGGGTCGACCTTCTAAATTCAATAATGATTTGGCACCTAAGGCCGCTGCTGCCCTTTATAAAGAGGGTAAGACTATCCAGGAGTTGGCAGATATCTTCGAAGTGGGGACAACCACTATCTATCGATGGCTAGAAACATATCCAGAATTACGGGCGAGGATTAAAGAGGGTAAGGACCAGATCGACGATCAGGTCGAAGCAACCTTCTTTAAAAGAGCAATGGGGCTGGTAGTCAAGGAAAGAAGACAAGTATTGACACCTAAAGGCGACATAGAAACTCTCACTACTGAAAAAGAACTTCCCCCAGACATGACGGCCATCCTTAAATGGTTAGGCGCTAGAAGACCAGGAAAGTGGGGAGAACGGGCCCAAGATAATAACCTCGAAGAAGAAGAGCTAGAAATGCCAGAGCCCCCAGAGGTTTCAGATGAAAAGTCTGATATACAACCATAAGGGGCAACAGAAAATATGGTTTTCCAAGGCCAGGTTTACCGTAGATGCTTGTGGACGACGCTTCGGGAAAACCTTCTACGCTAAAGAAAAATTCTGCTTTCACACACGCTTTAGGAATCATCTATACTGGTATGTCGCCCCTACAAGGGATCAAGCAAAGGATCTAATGTGGGAAGAACTCAAAGAGCGCTTCGATCAACTTAAGTGGCTTCACACTAAGAACGAAGTAGATCTCTCTATCACTCGGCGGAAGACAGGCACTAAGATCCGACTAAGATCCGCAGAGAAATGGGATCGATTAAGAGGTAAAGGCCTTAATGGATGCATCTTCGATGAGTTTGCTGATATCAATCCGAAAGCGTGGACAGATGCGGTCAGACCTGCCCTATCAGACAAGAGGGGATGGTGTGACTTCTTAGGATCTCCCAAGGGACACAATCATTTCTACGAGATGTGGAATGAAGCTAAGACCCGAGATAACTGGGAGGCCTTCCAATTTAGAACGGTCGACTCTCCATTTTTTCAAACTCCAGAAGGATTAAGGGAGTTAGAGGAAGCAAGGAGGGATTTAGATGAACGTACCTATAGGCAGGAATATTTGGCGTCTTTCGAAACTTTTGGAGGACGAGTCTGCTATGCTTTTGATCGACAACGACATCATACTGATTATGAGTACGATCATAGTTTACCCATCTACGTTGGACAGGATTTTAACCGAACTCCAATGAGCAGTGCCCTCTTCCAGAAGGTAGGAGGTAAGGCGGTTCAGTTTGGAGAGTTAAGCTTACATACATCCTCAACCGATGAGGTCTGTAATGTCCTAAAAGAGAAGTTCCCACGATGGAACAATCACGGTATCTTCTTTAGACCAGATGCCACAGGTAAAAGAAAAACCTCGAATGCCTCTCGTTCCGATTTTGAAATCATTAAATCCCATGGCTTTGGTATTGACGTGGGTACCTCTAATCCAGCTAGAATAGATCGCTGGCAGGCCTGCAACCGAGCTTTTGAGAAGGATTTAGTGATGATCAATGCCAAAAACTGCCCAAAAACCGTTAAAGAACTCGAAACAATTGCCTATAAAGAGGGTACCTGCGAACCTAATATAAAAGACCCATTGGTCGGTCACTTGTTTGACGCCTTCGGGTACAATATTTACCAAGAATTTCCTATAATAAAAACGCATAAAGCAAGAGTTCGACATTACGCATAGGATTTAAATATGGCCGCTCCGATTTTAACTGAGGACCGCATGAGCGATTTGCTTGAATGGGTCCACGAACCTGACCAGGTTCAACTTAGAAGAGATAACCTTGATCGCTTCATGATGTACAATGGGGCGGTTAGGGACATTATTGAAAGGGCAATACGAAAAGAGTTTAAGAAGCCCGAGACAGTGGAGGAGTTAATTGCTAGGCTCATCCCAATTAACATCCCATCAAAGATCATTAACAAACTCGCTAACGTGTATAACGAGACACCTATTCGCGAGGTAGCAGATGAGAACGAACTCGACCAAGAACTCCTGGAGATCTTAGAGGACCGCATGGATTTAAATGGTCGGATGAAGGAGGCCAATCGCTACTTCAAATTATTTAAGGCCAATCTATCCGAGTTAGTTGTCGACGATATGGGGTGCCCTAAAATCAGAAATCTCCCTCGTCACACCTATGAGGTCTTTAGTCACTCAGTGACCTGCCCAGACATCCCAGACACCTTCATGAAGTTTCTCAACTTCGAGAGAGACCCATCTCTCCAGAGGTATGTCTGGTGGACCGACAATCAGCATCTAATAACCAATGGAAAAGGACAAATTCAACGACCAGAAATGGTTGCTATGAACAACCCTGAAGGCATAAACCCCCTCGGTGTAGCTCCGTTCATCTACACAAACAGTTCCACCTTTTCGGTTAACCCGATACCTGACGATGATCTCTTGAGGATGGGAATCGTCATCCCTCTCTTACTCTCCGACCTCGCCTTTGCTACAAAATATCTATCATGGGCGGTAGTATACACCGTAGGGGCGGGGGGTGACATTCCGTTCAGCCCCAATTCAATCATCGACTTAGACTTTGGTCCTAACGGCGAAACTCCAATTATAAACACCGTTAAGCCCACCGTGCAGATAAACGACACACTTGGTTTCATTAAGGCCTTGGTGTCTATGCTCCTTACCACCAAAAATCTAAGCGTGACCAGTATGTCGGGTGCCCTAGACTCTAGCAATCCTGCTTCTGGAGTCGCAAAGGCGCTCGACTCTGCTGAATCCCAAGAGGATAAAAAGGACCAACAAGCGTTTTTCTTAAAAGCAGAAGAACAACTTTGGACAAAACTTCGCGACCACCTTATGCCAGCTTGGCGTAAACAGAGAAAACTGTCGCCTGAATGCAACCGAGAGTTCTCCAAGAATCTTGAAGTTGACGTAATGTATCAAGAACCTAAAGTGATTATTTCCGAAAGAGAGCAAATTGAACTATCCAAAATGAAGATGGACGCTGGTCTCACCACCAAAAGAAGAGAGTTGCAAAAACTTAACCCTGATATGGGTGAGGATTCACTTGATAAACTCAT
>JAEORY010000210.1 GCA_016840645.1 Candidatus Borrarchaeota archaeon
AAAGAACCCCTATTATGTACAAATCAAAGTGAGGAGGACCAAATTTGAGTGATGAATTTAGTGTTGATGATATTGAGGAAGAGAAAGAAGAACCAGAAGAAGAAAAGTTCGAAGCCGAGGAGATTGTTATAAACCTTTGGCGGACTTCGCTACATGGTGCTGAAATAGGCATAAAAAAAGAAATAGAACGAGCTGCAAAAAGTCGCCAGTTTACAAAGGAAATGGAGGAAACAGGAGACATTACTTTCAAAGACAGGAATAGAAAAGAAATCATAGGTATAAACCTAGGCTTCTTTAATACTGATGGCAATAGTCCTCTCGGAAAAAAATATGGCAAAGATGCGGACAAGAACCGTAGAATAGTTGTTAAGACCTTTTCAGCTCTTACAGACAGCGGCGGAGGCGGAAGATGGACAGGTAGTATCGAACAGTCTTTAACAGAGTCTCTAGTGTTATCAGCAGGAGAACGCGATGCTTTACCTGCGTTTATTGTGAACATCCCAGGCTACGATTACCTTATACGAATTGTTCGGGCTCACACTATGACGGGTGCAAGGTACTCTGGCGTCATGTCAATGGCACAGACCTAAGTGTTCCCGTTAATAGATGAGAAAACAAACGAAACACGAATATTCGAGATCAGCGCGGCTAGAATGACTATTGGTTCTGATTTCAAAGTTAAAGAGGTTGCAACGGGAAAAAAAGTAGCTGATATCGATGGCAAACTGCTCGATGTTGGTGGAAAGTGGAAAATCAAACTAAAGGACAAAGAATTATATTCTAATCGCATATTTCGACGCATACTTATTTTGTACACATGCGTAACCAAGTGGCTACCAGAAGCAAATGAAACCCTTGAAAAACTTCTAAAAGGCATCAAAAAAGGATATATATTTGATCCTACAGGACATGAGATTTCACTATTTCGCAATCCGCGTCGACTCAGAAGATAAGTTGTATGGTTTTTTTAGCACTGCTCAAACCAAAGTTTGAGCCTTTCTCTTCTTTTCTCTTCTCTTCTTTTCTCTTCTCTTCTTTTCTCTTCAATTTAACTTTGCTCCTAACACAACACAATGTAATGGTTAAGGGTTAATCTGCAGATTAGGCAGATATAAGAGAAACTTGATAAGTGTAAAATCTTAAATCGTAACCACATCTATTTATTATAAAATTCCAGAAAAGTCCGTAAAATACAATGAAACTGTGAATGGTTGCGTTTTTATGAGTGAAAAGTGGCGATTAATAGATCTTGGAAAGATTGACTATTTAACATCCCAGACAGTGTATCATGCTGTAGCGTTGGCAAGAAGCGAAGGCGTCGTTGATGATACGCTCCTCTTTTGCTACCCTGACAGACCATTTGTATGTTTAGGCTATCATCAAGAGATTGAAAAAGAAATTCGAGTCGATTTTTGCAAGAAAACCAATATTCCTATTGTGCGACGTGTAATTGGCGGAGGCACTGTTTTATTGGATGATGGGCAATTCTTTTACCAAGTCATAGTCTCGCGAAAAAACCCAAAAGTTCCGCTTACAATTGCCGGAGCGTATAAAACGTTACTTGAAGCTCCAGTACTCACCTATCGCGATTTAGGGATATCTGCAGAATACAAACCCATTAATGATATAGAAGTCCACGATAAGAAAATTTCTGGGACTGGCGCAGGTCAAGTTGAAGAAACAACAGTTCTGACAGGTAATATCATCCTAGATTTCAATTATGATTTAATGACCCAGATCTTCAAAGTGCCGAGCGAAAAATTTCGCGATAAGATCTCAAAGAGTCTACGAGAACGGCTTACAACGTGTAAGAAAGAGTTGGGAGAACTCCCAGATAGAAATCTCGTCAAAGAACTTTTAATAAAGAATTTTGAACAAACCCTTGACATTCAACTCGTATCAGATGAATTAACAGAACGTGAAAAAGAATTGTTACAGGATCTAAACGAAGAATACAAAACGGAAGAATGGGTGTATGCACCGAGTCATAGACGCCCTGAATTGTACGAAAAGAGGAAGGTAAAAATTAGTCGTGATGTACATATTTTCGAAACAGCCTATAAGTCACCAGGAGGCTTGATTCGGATCACAGGGGAATTGACTGATGATGAAATAATTACAGATCTCCTTGTGTCAGGTGATTTTTGGTTTTTTCCCGCAGAACGTCTTCAAGATCTGGAAAACGCAATCATTGGACATCCTATAAACGAATCCAAGTTATTTGAGGTTATTTCACAATTCTTTACAAAGCATAGTATTGAGTCTCCTGGCACCTCCCCCGAAGATATTGTTAAGGCGATTATTCTAGGTACTAGCTAGCTAAACAAGTCATAGAGTTATGTGAAAAAAGGATTAGTCCGATTCTTCAGGATAGAACTCTAACATAGATCGATAATAATCCTCCATTTCTTCTTTCATTAACTCTTTATCCTTCTTTCCAAGTTTTTTTGGTCCTTCTACAACGATTATTTCATCTTTTGGAGTATGTTCTATTTTCCAAACTACCTTATAATCATTGGCTGTTTTTTTCTTTGGTTTCTGCTCAAATCCGCAATGAGGGCAATAGAAAACTGTTTGACTCTTTTGTTTCTTTGGCATTAGGAGGCCTTCGCACTTTGGACAGAATTCCAACATTCCCCACTCCAAATTCTTTGTGATCCACGAAATTTGAGTCGTTTTTTTGATGTCATTTTTTGGTGGAAATTTTGTGAATAACTTGAAGTGAAAGTATACATACAGTCCCTGTATATATTCCTTTCTATTTCAACCAAGCAATACAATGTGTTCAAAAAGATATCGTCTCTTAGAGTGGAGGAGATAATCATAGTTGAAAGATATTGATTTCATTCATCGAAAAACATTCTCTGTTATATTGACAAGAATATAACGATTATAAATCTCTAAATTTAAAAATCTGATTCTTATCGCTGCGATCTGAAGTATTAGGGCCTTATGGTAAACTATAATAGTCTATTGTGTTATTTGTTCTTACAGGTTGTTTTAAGATAGGATAGCAGTAGTGGCATCACCATCGTAGCATCTGCTATAACAGTTGTGTATTCAGCGGCTTTATTGACCTTTCCCCATGAAATCGCCTCGTCTAGTGAAGCACCCGACAAACCTCCAAGCTCAGGTCGGTCCATTGTTATTTGAATCGCATAACTTAGACTATTTGGAGAAAACTGCATTGCTTGGAATAAATAATTCTTTGGAACTCCTCCTCCGATAATACAGCAACCTGCAACCTTTGCATCCCAGGCAGTATCAATCATATCTTTTAAGTCGTGAAATTGATTGAAATTGGTTTCTGGGAAAGCAAATAAAACTTGTATCGCAAGTCCACAATCGGTAAAGGCGGGGCAATAAATAGGTATCTTTTTCTTTGCACAGACTTCTAAGATTGAATGAGGATGATCTGGTAATTGTTCACCAAGATACCAGAGGAAATCTCTAATGGAAATTATAGGCTCAAAACTTAGAGTTTTTATGAACTCCTCCATTGATTCATAAACCTTAGTGGGCATGTAAACATCGTAGATTCTGCTAATTTTCTTACTAAAAAGGTCTTCATCTCGTTGTTTAGTATCTCCTTGAAGATGATGGAATCCCAATGTTTCTGCTACATCATGTGTTATATTGGCACCTGTTGTAATGAGTACATCAATAAAACCCGTGTCAAGCATATCATGAATTATTTTTTGCATTCCAACTGGAACCATGGCTCCTGCAAGTGAAAAGAATTTAATACAATCCTCAGCATTAACCATTTTTTCGTAAATTTTACAAGCCATTGCCAGTCTTTTTGCATTAAAACCAGTTTCAGCCAGACTATCGATTAATTTCTTTAATATTTCATCTTCTTCCACATTAACTTGATTGATATACTTTCGCAATTTTTCACATTCCTTTTTCTGCTTCTATCATTTATTTTCAGGAGTACAATTCGTAATCAAAGATATCTACAGATGAAAAAAATTGTGACATTTATTTTATTAGACTATCTTAATGTGAATGTGAACTACCCTCAACAAATTAGGCGGACCAGAAACGGTGACTAATATAATCCTAGCAGTAGTAACAGCAATTCTGCTAAGGAAAGAATATGATATCTCTTTTCTTGAGATGTTACGTGAACGTTTCTAGTTGGAGGTGCACATTTTACTCATCGTGCTAGTGTTTTCGATCCAAAAGAGTGTCAGCTAAAGCGAAAAGTGTTTTTTTCGCATGTGAATCAGGAAAAAATTTCAGGCTATCCTTAGCTAAATTTACAAATTCAGCAACTTTATATTTTGCCACTTCTTGAGCATCAGTCATTTTAATGATATGACTCGCCTCTGTGATCTCTCCTTCGCTAATTTTATCTATTTGGAGTATTTCTAATAATCTGCGTTTGTATGGCTCAGATAGTTGGTTTAGAGCATATAAGATTACAAAATTACCCAGCTTGTGTTCGATAATATCTTTTCTATATTCTTTTCCAAATTGACGACTATTTCCAAATATATCAAGATAGTCATCAGAAATCTGAAGAGCAATTCCCGCGTTCATTCCAAATTGTTTTGCTGCAACAACATACTCATTGTTTCCATTTACGCATACCACTCCGGCTTCACAAGCTGCACTAACCAAAGCGCCTGTTTTGTTCTTGCATAAGGTAAAATAGTCATCTATAGTCGCATCATGAAGGCGATTCTTTACTAGATACTCATTGCTTCGTCCAGTCTGTTCAAGAAAAATATCTAGTCGTTCACCAATAAGCATTCTCTGCATAGCGTGAGAAAAAACCTTCTGAATTTTAGTTGGTAACTTGGTTTTCTGAGCTGCCAAAACTATTGCTTCTCGATATTTCATGGCAATTAATACGGCGATAGGCATGCCAAATTTGACCCATGAAGTAGGTTGGTTTCGTCTAAGAATAGATCGATCAATAATATCGTCAATTATTAATGAATGGGTATGAATTAATTCAATTCCAGCCGCTGCATAAATTGTAGAATCAAGTTTGCCATCTGCAGCATCACTAAAAGTCAAAGTTAGTAATGGACGCAGGCGTTTCCCTCCCGTCTGAACTTGATATTTAACAGCATCATAGAAATCTGGATTCGTTTCTTTTTGTAATAAATCTAACATAACCTCCCCAACGAGGCTTCTCCATTCCTCCATGGTCTCACTCGATACGGTTTCTAATATCTCGCTATCGTCTTTTCCTTCGATTATTCCTTGCAATGCTATCGGAACCTCTATGTTGCCACTTCAATTAATACTATATGGTTTGTGAAAAACTTTTTGCTTTACTCTTCAAGTTAAGGTACAAATTGAATAATCTAAGAGAAATAGGGAACTCACAACGGATTAGATGATCAAAATATTGTCGAGCTCTTTTATTAAGAAATGAAGAGACCGATCCATTGAGAAGCAAAGAATCAGTGAGTTTTCTGATTTTGAGGCTATTCTTCATCCTATTCCCAATTTCCTTTCTCCACATTCTCTCAAAGTCAGAGAGACTTCCTTCGCCTTGTAGATGTTTTAAAATGGCTTCTGCGCCTATTCTTCCAGTAAGTAATGCACAAGGGATTCCTGCCCCAACATGTGGCATTACGAAACCTCCCGCATCACCGATGCATATCATGTTCCCTCGCTTTGTTGCAACATTCGAAAACGGTCCCTCAATTGGGACAAGCTTTGAGGAAGAGCTTATGATTCGCCCTCCATCCAATAATCTTGAAGCTTTAGGATGCTCTTCAGTAAACTTTTGGAAGTATTTTTTAATTTTTAAATTATTAGTAAAACGCTTTCGTATTCCTAAACCTACATTTGCTGCTTGATCTCCCTTAGGTATAATCCAAGCATATGCCCCAGGCGAGTATTCTTTTCCAAAGTACATTTGGACTGAGTTTTCATCGACATTTACATTCTCCATAATTGTAGTAAAGCATATGGCAAATTCATAATTTTCTCTACGAACCCCCTTAGTGAGTATTGATAGAGGACCGTCGGCTCCAACAATCACTCGGGCTTTAAATTGCTTATTAGTGCCCATATCATTCACATGGACGCTTCCATTTCCAGAGACACTTATAACTGGTGAACTACATTTTATAGCAGCACCCGCGTCCATCGCTTTTTCAACTAGGGCTTGATCGTATTTATCTCGAAAAATGATATTACTTTTAAATCTGGATTTTATTTTATTGCCCATTGGATCGATAAGTTCTGTATATTCTGTTGTATTTGCCAGAGTATTTTTAGGCGGCTCAATTAATTCTTCCGCGTCTTTTACGTTAGGAAACAAACGGCGCATTTCCAAGGGATGAGGTAACAACTCTCCACATCTAACTGGAAGCCCAATAGTTTTCTTTTTTTCAAAAAGTTGTACATCCATATCATTTTCAGCTAATATTCTAGAAATGGTTGCTCCTGCTGGACCTCCTCCTATCACGACCACATCAGCAACCATTCTATCACAACACAATCAAAACAAAGTAATGAAGTAGGAATCCCACAATGAGCAGGATCCCAGTAAATAAATGAGTCATAATTGTCATAGCTTGCGCTGGTATTAGTTTAGGTGTATCCAGATAGTTTTTGTGAGCAATCTTCATTCCAGGGATTGCACACAGCGGTAAAGTAATGAAACTAATAAGACAAAAAAGTGGTAAGAACGAGAAGATAATGCCCAAAGCTATTGCTACATATGTGCCGAGGATTAAGCCATGATACACGCGCATTGCTGATAAGGAACGGCCGAGTCTAACGACTAAATGGTCTTTACCAACTTCTTTGTCGGCAACATAATCGGGAAACTGATTGATCCAAATTACAGCTGTAATTAAAAGTGCTACTGGAATTGATGCTATCAAAGGAACAAGGCTTATTTTTGTTGTTTGTACGTAA
>JAEORY010000211.1 GCA_016840645.1 Candidatus Borrarchaeota archaeon
CAATCACTTCAATATCGTCTGGAAAAGGAGCTTCTGGAATCGATGCCATGCAGGAGCTTGAAAAAACACCGCCAGCATTTTCTATAATGTCTGTGTATCCCATACGGGTGGCTAATAACTTTATTTGGTCTGCTGTAGCTAACCATAATCGTGTATCTCTAGCAGTTTTTTTATTTCCTAATAATGCTGCAATGTTTCTGATTTCAGAGATCGAGCAATGTGGACATCCGAAAATTACCAAATCAACTTTATCACTACGCGCTGTACTGTACGCTTCCCAGGCTTCTTCTATACACTTTTTGTCAACAGTTATTCTTTCTTCAGGGATGTTATCTCCAAATGCTTGATTGACTGTTGGGGCTTCAGGTGTGACTCCAACAACATGGCATAGTCCAACTGCTCCAGAAATTGGCTAAGGGGTGAAAAGGAATTTACATTGTTCAACTGAAAGATTAGGCATCCCATTAATAACAACATTCCGATTTCGTGCTAGTGCACCGATATAGTAACCAAAAGCTCCAAAATCTTCATTAGAGAAATTCTTGAAATCAAGACCCTTTGATTCCACTAAAATTTGGCCATATCTATTCTGGGTTTCTAATAATCCAGTTAAAGGGGTTTTACCTGTGATTGCACTTGCTAAGGTACTAGTTGTACCTTCTCTGTTAGTTCTTGCCCCAAGAAGTGAATTACAAAAAATTTGAAGGCCTGAGCCGATCCAACTGCAAATATCTCCTTTTTTAGGGAGATTACCAACAAGAAAGGGAACACATGTGAATATTTGTAACCACTGCATTTTCTTGTAAATTTCAAGCCGCTTATTGAAAAGGTATAACTCCTTTTCGGCAAATGATTCAGAGATGCCCATTTCCTTCCAGCAACGCGGATCAAATGCTGACATAAAGGCATGAATTGTGGTTAGAACGTTAGGATTTGTTTTTGCGCCTTCCGTCATTTCAAGCAATAACTTGTAAGGCTCGAGAGGCATGTTATGTACACTTGTGACGTTCACCATTATTTCTGCATCAAAAGCTTCACCGAATTTTACCAGTAACTTCATAGCGTTTTCTACGCCAGTTCCATACTCCCCATCAAACATGCGCTCTTCATCTTTGCTTAAAAACATTCTTTTCTCCTATCCCATGTTTTTGTTTTATTTATTCCGGCGGGCGATATGTTTCTTCAACATTATGAGTGTGCACCCATCCCCCTTGTGCAATATCTTCCTTCGCCATGCCTACGGATTCTCCGTACTTTATTATATCTTCCCCCTTTTTGATATCATCAATAGCGATTTTATGTCCAAAGGAAATTGATTGCTTTACTGTAATTGTTTGATCGTTTACAGAAATTGTGGTATTTTCTAGGATCTCAGAAACAGCTGTTACGACATTATCCTTAGAATTAACAAGTATGACCTGTTTCATTTGAACTCTCCTCCTTTTGTCTTAAATTGTAGGACCATAGGTCAAGATTTCCATGCCCTCATTATACTTTAGGATCTCAGCTTTCGTCAATTTCCCAGAGGCTACGTTTAGCATTTCCTCATACAATCGTTCACCTGCTTGCTCGACAGTTTCTGTGCCTTCGATTATTCCACTAACGTTAAAGTCCATATGTGATCGTAAATTTTCCCATGTGTTGATATTTCCCGTTAGCTTGATAACTGGCATGATCGGATGCCCTTCTGGTGCGCCTAGCCCTGTAGTAAATAGCATAAGTTGAGAGCCCGCTGCCGCTACACCAGTAAGATTCTCATATCCCCGTCCTGGGGTCGGCATAACATAAAGTCCCTTTCCAGGCGGTTTTTCAGCGTATCCTATTGTTCCTTTTACTGGAGTCGAACCACCCTTAGCAATTGCACCCAAAGCCTTTTCCTTGACAGTAGTGAGTCCACCTCTCTTATTTCCCTCCGTTAATTGCCCACCTACAGCATCCATACCGACTGCTTGCGCCCTAACTATCAGATCTTTTACCATGGCAATTATTTCATTACCCACTTCGGGAGTTACAGCACGTGCTGCCAAGACGTCTTCGGAACCCATAATGTCACATACCTCACCAAGTATAAACGTACCACCATCTTCTATTAGTTTATCAGCTACTGCCCCTACCGCAAGATTTGAAGCAATTCCTGATGTTGCATCCGATGCCCCGCATTTTGTAGACAACATTAATTCGGAGGTGTCATATTCCTTTCTCCTTATTTGTGATGCTTCCAGTACCATTTCAGAGGCAATTTCAATGCCTTTTGCACATGCATTTGTACTGCCTCCTATTTTTTGAATCTCTACTAAATCAACAGGTTTTCCAGATTTAGCAATTTCGTCTGCTATTTTATCTGGAAAAACACTTTCACAACCTAAACTAACCAACAAAACAGCCGCTATATTAGGATTCTTTCCTAGACCAATAATTGTTTCACTTACCTGTTCAAGATCTGGAGGCAGTTTTAGACATCCTTGACGATGTGTTAGTCCTACTGTGCCACTCACATGCCTAGTGATTTCAAGAACCACCTCATTGGCGCATCCTACGGTTGGAAGAACCGCCACATAATTTCGGACACCAATTTCGCCATTAAGTCTTTCGAATCCAAAAAATGAGGTACCCATGTTCTCACACACATCCATTGAATTTCATATAATGTAAGTCATATTTTTAATTTATGCGGCGGGAAGTCCCCCTCCGTCAGGGTGGGGTAGTTCACCAGCTCTCTTAAGTTCAAAAAAATATTTGAGAAGATTACAATCCACTAAATTCCAATTAAGGACGTTAGTTGCGTATAGACTTGAAGTATAACTTCTTCTTATATAATATATATTATCTGAGCTATATTAAAGATAGTGATCTACTAAGCGGTATTTTATCTCAAAAACTGAAATACGCATAACATATGAACTTTATAAGAACACGTCCATGATGTCTCCTAAAATCGATCAGATCAACCATAAGACGACTTTTAAGGCTAGAAAGTTTTCTCAATTTCTGTGGGCCTATTAAAAAGCCTAATTTTGTATTTTTTCTCCTTTTAAGGATAATATCTTAATTTGATTTGCTTATATTGTTCAAAGTCTTACATAGTTCTATTAAAATTAATATATAAGACCTTTGCCAATTCTATGCGTATTTGCATAAATTTATAACTCCATGTTGTTTAATCAATTCGCTGAAACTTCAGGAGGTAGAAATAATTCCAACTGTAACTGTCGCAAAAGGCGTAAACCCAGAAAAAGCTGTTCAAAAGTTAGTTGGTTTGCTGGGCGGTCTAAAACTAAAAGGAAAGATTCTAATAAAGCCTAATATTGCGCACAATCGCCCAGCACCCGTAACCACAAATTCAGACGTAATTAAGGCACTTGTAACGTCGTATTTAACTGACGCAAGTGAGATTTTAGTCGGGGACAGCGCCTCGTATCCAACAAAACATATCATGAAGCGATCTTGGGAACGAATTCTTGAAGGTACTGGTTTAAATGAAGCAGTGCGTGAAGTGGGGGGAGAGGTGGTTGATCTCGACCAGTACGAATTTGTCGAGGTTGAAAATTCAGAAAATAAAGTCCTAAGAAAACCATTAATTTCTAAACTTATTTTTGATGTAGACCATGTCATCAATATTCCTGTTATGAAAACTCACCATATGACAACCGTGACGCTCTGCCTCAAAAATTTGCAAGGTATCATCCATGACTCTCAAAAAACATACGCTCATCTTGATAACCTCCACCAGAAGTTAGTTGACATTTACAGATGCGTTAAAGACAAATTTACCCTGAATATAATAGATGGAACGATAGCGATGGAAGGTCACGGTCCTGGACTTGGAACTCCCGTATATCTGAACACGCTTGCTGCGTCTCCGGATATTGTTGCCTGTGATGCAGTCGGTTGTGACATAATGGGTATTGACCCCTTTGGTATTGCACATGTGCGCTTAGCAAACGCACAAGGATTGGGAGAAGGAAGACTTGACCACATAAATATAGTTGGTGATCCACTAGACAAGGTAAAACGCTACTTTACGTTACCAGATTTAGCTATAAGTGGCGTATATGATAAAGTGGATGTGTATGAAGGTGGAACCTGTCAATATTGCAAGGCAATCGTCAAAACCGCGCTACAATCTCTACACAAGAAAGGAGACATTTCGCTAGTCAAAGATATGCAAGTTATTGTTGGTAAAAATCCTTCCGAGCCATATTCGGAGTCAAGTTTAGATTTTATTGTAGGCGATTGTGCATGTGAAAGCACAGACTGTCAAGGCACTCGAATTCTTGGTTGCCCTCCCTTTGATGCCTTCGTAAAAATCAGAAAAGCCGTACACAATGCTTTTGAGAAAAAATGAATTGCTTATGTGTCGAAAGGTTGATTTATACGACAGTCCAAACATGTTGATTATAACCGTTCCTTTCATAATAGCTATCTCTTACAGAGTGGTTATCCACCCACGAAATAGGTGTCTACAAAACGATACATTTGTCTATAAATGCGTCAACTGCTACAAACCCTCTACTCTAACTAAGACCGATTAAAAGGAAAAGGGGAGTTAAATGCCTATATTATGGATTATGTTGTTCAGTCTTTTAGGTAGTGTAGGCGCAATTATTACAGCAGCGTCCTTTCTTTTATTGCAGAAAAAAATACACAAAGACGTTCTCTCTTCATTAATCTCTTATGCAACCGGAACTTTGCTTGCTGCCGCATTATTGGGATTGATTCCACATGCTCTAACATACATTAGTCCTCTTCCAGTTTTATTCGCAGTCTTAGTAGGGATACTTCTTTTTTTCTCCCTTGAGAAATTGGTGATTTGGCGTCACTGTCATGACGTAGATTGCGAAGTGCACGGTGCTGCAGGACCTATGATCCTCATGGGGGATGCATTCCATAATCTTATAGACGGAACTATTATTGCAGCTGGATTCTTGGTTTCTATACCACTTGGTATTATTGTGGGCCTCTCAGTTATTGCGCATGAAATTCCCCAAGAAGTAGGCGATTTTGGAATACTTCTTCATGGCGGTTATTCAGAAAGAAAAGCACTATTCTTAAACCTTCTCTCTAGTTTAAGTACCGTACCTGGAGCAATTTTCGCTTATTTCGCTTTAGATATCATTCAAACCGCTATCCCTTATGTTATGGCTATTTCGGCAGCAAGTTTTCTTTATATTGCCTTATCTGATTTAACACCTGAACTCCATCGTAAAGTTGGTGTCGGATATGCTCTCCGACAATTTCTTTTAATGATTGCTGGAGT
Source organism: Candidatus Borrarchaeota archaeon (assembly GCA_016840645.1). Next base: position 5,258 of record JAEORY010000211.1, read on the forward strand.
TGGAACAATTCTTCTGATCCTTCAACTTCATCCCTAGTATTGATAAAAATTCATCAATATCACGATAGAAGTTCCTCAAGTATTTCAAGAAAATTCAGATTTTCCGCGCCATTATGCAGACAACACTGTCTTGCGAATGAAACTGAACCCAAAAGGTCTAAAGCCTCATAGAAGGTAATGAATGACAGGCAGAGGACGAAAAAAGTCTAACAGTCAACCACCTGCATGTTTCCATGCGTATACATTGATTTGCTTGTTGAATTCATCGTTTAAGGCATTCGAATTCGGGGTATCAAGCTGTTCATTGTTTTCAGATATTTCAAACGTTTCGACATTGATCTCAATAACTTCCCCTGAAAACAGTGGATGTCCACCTTCTCGGAAACCATGTATTTTGAGTCGGATCATTGCTTCTCCCGAAGAACCCATTCTCATGCCTTCTATAACTCCGTCAAAGTCTGTCCCTTCGTCTTTCAGAACTTCTTTTTTTGTAAGACTTACTTCCATTTTTTCAAGACAAGTTAAAGAATCCAACCACATTTGACTTGGAGGTTCTGTACCTTTAAAGCGCCTTTGAGTTATCATAAGGCAAATCTCTCCTTTAGTTTGACCTAAAGCGTATACTCTTTTAATAGTTTAAGTATTACGGCAGGAAATCTCCTTCCGAGAGGAATGGAATAAAAGCTGATGGCTTTTTATAGTTACTTGAAACCTATAAATATGGTACCGTGAGTGTACCCGTAATGCCCGACTGGGTGGAGGTATATCATCCTATAAACGACCAGTCAGCACGTGAAAGGGCTAAACGTGAGGATGCCCGTGCATGAGGTCTTATCCAGCTCGGCAAGATAGTCCCCTTATTGTGTGTAGCTGGCTCACCTGTCGGACAGGCAGATAACAGATCAATAGCATCCTATAGGCAGATAATAAAGGGGCAGGATAAGGGTGAGGAGCGTGTGCAACCTGGTAAGCTTCCATAAGCCCATAGCTGTAGTGACAGTGGCGAAGCGTCGCCTCCCGTGAGGGAGCGAGAACTACAATGGAAAGTTGGAAGCCCTATCCGAAAGGGTGGGGAGGATGTCATGTATAACGCGCTATCTTCTTAATCTGCAATGGCTGCAATGTCAACTACCCCTCCCTGACGGAAGGGGCTTGAAAAAGTTCCTGTAGAGGGGTAGGAGATTAGCCTGAGTGATGTCTCCTCCAAGGTGGAGGCAGATGAACTACGTTCGGGGCTGAGTGTCTGAAAATCACCCTGGAATGCTCCTCAAGTTCCGGGCTCTGAAAGACATGGTGGACGACCCAGGTCGCTATCCTGAGATCTGCACCATCATCATGTTTTGTGCCTGCCCCAACATTGGCGATGAGGACCTACCCGCTTCGGCGGAACTGACCTTTACAGGTCGTTAAACATAGTTAGTGTGGGAGACTTTAGCGTTGCTGATGAAAGTCTACGTTCAAACTGCACGGGGACAACCTTTAGATCCTACCACTCCAGCCAGAGCTAGGCGCTTGGTAGAAGCAGGCCGGGCGGAAGTGGTAGCGCGAATGCCGTTCACCATTCGCCTGCGAAACCGAGAAACCGGCTATACTACCGAAGTAACGCTGGGAGTGGATAGTGG
>JAEORY010000212.1 GCA_016840645.1 Candidatus Borrarchaeota archaeon
TTTTTTGACGAATCTCAAGTAGGTTGGGAATTGGTTTTCAATAGCGAGGATTTAGACATAGGAAGAAATCTTGAGAATATAACAGAAAAAGTCTGTGAAGGGGCAGTCAAAGGTCTTAAAAAATTAGGTTTAAAGGCAGAATTTAGACCTAGGAATGATATTGAAGTTCGCGGCAAGAAGATATCCGGAACAGGGGGAGTTTTTGAGGATAATGCTTGTCTCTACCAAGGAACTTTGTTAGTTAACACTGATATGGAAATGATGCTTAAAGCATTGAGGATTCCTATAGAAAAACTAACTAAACGAGGAATTGAATCTGCTAGGGATCGTGTGACCTGTCTTAAGGAAGAGTTAGGAACTATTCCATCTCTTGAAAAAATTAAAACTGCTTTGCTACAAGGTTTTTCTGAAGAACTAGGTGTACAATTTAGAGCTGACTCACTCACTACTCGTGAACAGTCTTTGCTTCAAAAGGAACTTGTAGAAAAAGTATCAGATGAATGGATTTATTTGATCGAAGAACCTAAAAACTACAGTCAAATGTTGCGATCAATATACAAAGTAGACGGAGGTCTATTAAGGGCAAATCTTCATGTTGATGCAAAAATGCGATATATTAAGCAAGTTTTAATAACAGGAGACTTCTTCGTAGATCCAGCAAGGACGGTTTATGACTTAGAGGCTAGCCTTAAAAGCACACCAATTGTAAATCTAAAGGAGAATATCCACAAATTTTTTGTAGAAAAAAAGCCGAGATTTTTAGGCTTATCCGAAGATGACATTTATCGGGCAATTAGTGAGGCACTTGATAAATTAGAATATATTGGTCTTAGTATAGATGAGGCCAATTCAATATTTGTTGTTAATAATTCATTTAGAAATCTATTGAAAAATAATACGGTTTTACTTCTGCCGTATTGTGCTAAGCTTCCAGATTGCGAGTTTAGAAACGAAAATTATTGTGCAAGATGTGGAGGCTGCAGTATAGGCGAAGCTTACGATATTGGTCAAGAAAAGAACTTGCGAGTTATAAGTATCTGCAGTTTTGAGCATCTTGTTGAGACCTTTAAACAGCTCAAAAGTGAAGGTATTCAGTCATACATAGGTTGTTGTTGCGAAGCTTTTTTTGAAAAACGACAAAAAGCATTTAGAGAGTCAGGACTGGGCGGTTTACTCATTGATATCGATTCATCCACGTGCTATGAACTCGGTAAAGAAAAAGAAGCGTACGAGGGCGTCTTTGGTCATCAAACAGACCTGAAACTTGATCTATTAAAAAAAATCATTGAAAACGTTAGAGTTCGCTCATAATGGCAATTCCAACAGAATGTGATGTATTAGTAATTGGCGCTGGACCAGCTGGTAGTACTACTGCCAGGAATATCGCAAAAGACGGAATAGATGTTGTTCTTATCGATAAAAGAAAAGAGTTGGGTTTGCCAGTGCAATGTGCTGAACACATACCCTTCCAAGTTGCTCATTTTATTGATTCAAAAAAGGAAATAATTGCACAGAAAATTAACTACATGCATACAGTTATGCCAAATGGTGATGTAACCATTACTGAATCCAAAGGATATATTATTCACAGAGATTTGTTTGATAAACACTTAGCAGAGAAAGCAAGGGAAATGGGAACACATATTTTTACAAAAACAGAAGCGTTAGGTGTCCATAGAAACAAAATTAAAATACGTGAAGGAAAACAGGAAAACATTATTTCTCCAAGAATAATTGTAGATGCAAGTGGTCCAAAATCTGTGATGGGAAAAACTCTTGGAATATATAACACCACATATATATATGCAAATCAATTTTTAATGCCACTGAGAGAAAAAAGGGACTTTACAGAGGTTTATTTTCGAAAGTACATACCTGGAGGCTATGGTTGGGTATTTCCAAAAGATGATGTATGTAACGTTGGAGTTGGTGTAAGTCTTAAGTTTGGAATGCCGCCACGAGAAGCTTTAAAGAAATTTGTTAAAGAACTGGTAAAACAAGAGATAATCCTTGATCAGAGATTAGCAATCATCGCTGGAATGATTCCTGCGGGAGGAATGCTACCTCTTCATAAAGAAAATATTCTAATTGTTGGAGATGCAGCCGGGCAATGTCATTCAATAACGGGTGCAGGTGTACCATTTGCTCTGCCTTGTGGACAACTTGCTGGAAAATATGTTGTAAAAGCGGTCCAAGAAGAAGATTTAGATATTCTAAATGAATATGAAGAGGAATGTATTGACTCTTTTGGCGATTCACTTATGCATGCAATGCAAAAAAGAAAATTCTTTGAATCATACTGGAATAACCCCCAGCACGATTTTAATGAAATAGTAAAAAAAACGTGGGTTGTATTCGAAGAATATTATAGTTGACTGTTATTCGGAAAGTTTGTCGAACATATTTTTTCCCACAAAGCAAACTGGACAGAGCCAGTCATCAGGAATGTCTTTAAAAAGAGTACCCGGTTCAATACCGTTTTCTGGATCACCTTTTTCTTCATCATATACATAATCACATGCTAAACAAGCCCATTTCGCCATCATATTACCTCCGTGCTTGAATGATATCTTCATGTTTTTAATTTTATTTTTCAAAGCTAATTTCAGTAAAAATTTGTAAGTAGTCCAATTGCTAATTTCTATAATATCATTTTGCAGTTCATAAAATTACATAAAAAGTAGATTACTGCGGATAAATCCACTATAAATTATAAAATTTGTTTTTGAGTTTATTACTTGTGAAATGTTACTTAGACTTTCTAGCACTGTCGTGCATTTAGAAAGGAGTTAAACGTCATTGATCCATAATATATTCCTAATTAAGGATGGCAACTGTATTTATAGCTATAGAACTGGAACTAAAAAGAGTTTAGACTCAAATCTCGTGAATGGGCTATTAGAAGCGATTTTTGGGATGGGGGAAGTTTTCTTCCAAAAGAGAATTAATAAGATAATGTTTCAAGAAATTCGTACAATATTTCGAGCCTTAAGTAAGAAACTAATTCTCGGAGTTATTGAGGATATAGATACAGATAATGAAGTTGTTGAGGTGTTACTTAAGAAACTCTCAGAAGCTCTTCGTCAAATCATTTTAATTCTTGAATATGATGGAATTAATCATTTAACAGTGACACAAATGCCCTCCCTAAAGGATGAACTGGAATATACCCTTCAGAGAACCCTTCTTAAGATTCCCTGTCCATTCTTGAAAAAAAGATGGTTTAAAAAAAGATGTACCTTTATTGATAAACCTCTTAAACGCTCATGTATCTTTTGTAATTTATACGAAGTCAAGAATTGTCCATACTTGCAAAATGACCAGTTATGGCAATTTTATAGAACTCCTTTTCAATTTAATAATGGTGTTCAGTTAGAAGAATCGGTGCAACAATTAGGAAGATGGAAAAAAACCGAAAAATACAGCCTTCATATTCTCGAATCAAATAATGGAACCACAGCAATGGATCTTCGATCTAAACTAAAAGCATATGAAATTTTGGTCTCTCCTAGAAAAGCGTTAGAAATAATGTCTAAGTTAGAGGAAAAAGGGTTGTTAGTACGAGATTCGCCACCTATTCACGAATATCACTAGCATCTGTGCACAATACTTAGATTTAGTTACTCAAGTCTTCTAAAGTGATTCTCCAGCGTAATCTATGTTTTGAGTATATCGGATTTTGAGATCCTTTTGACTTCTTTGAGTCCTTTTGACAAGAATGTAGGTGCTAATTTCCAGTAGACAACATAAGAAGGTCCCATTACAACAATAAGAACAATAGAAAAAGCAAAACTCCAGATCATATCTTCTATCCAAAAGCCAGGGACTGTAAGGTATGCATACAAAGCCCCAGCATAGAAGAATATAGCGGAAAGACCTGCATAGCCGCCCAACCAATTAACCCAGCGATAATGGACGGGTTCGATCTATTGGAACTTGTCCTTTGATTTGGGGACTTTGTAGTGAACAAGACCCGAATCTTTCAGCCCCCACCCAATGGACCACAGCCCGACAGCGAACGGCACAATCAACATAGCTAGGGCGCCAAAATACGCCATGGCATACCTAACAAGTTCAGGCGATTCGGCAAGGCCTATTTCGGCAAATTCAAGTTCTTGGCTGGCAGTAAAAAATAAAAAGGGATCGATGAATGGAGCTAAAGATGCCTCAAGACCCATTACAAGCAAAAAGCAAAAGACCATTCGTCTCAGAAATGTTCGCCATGTCATGACTCTTGGTTCGAACTCAACAAAGCCATTTTCATAATCTTTCCAGATTAATTTTTTTATCTTCAAAAACAGTGGGACAAAGACTCTAGGAAACCTTACGATTATTTATAAAACTGTGAAATTATTGACGACATTCCACGTTTTATGATAATCCTCAATCTTTCCGTTAGAAAAGGAAAGACCAGCCTTAAGGTTATCGGACTGTGCGTTCGTCACCGAGTGCAAGACATGCTTCATCACTACTGTTTTTTTAAGTATCTCAGCAGTCTTGAAGGACGTTATCCCGCTGTGCTTGAAGAGGTCATGGATCATCGACCATCTACGGTAAGGACTACCCTTTTTCACACGAGGCTCTATGTACTCCCCGACGTGTGAGAGCACCCAATCGTAGACGGCTGGAATTGCTTCCTTGAAACCCAAGCCTCTTCGAGCTATTACATAACTTGCTAAGTGATGTATCGTCAAATTATGTAACCGTGAATACTTGTATTTCCCAATGAGAGAGGTATATCCGGGAAATACTTTTCGGAAGGACACACCGCGCTTTTTACATTTTCGCTCCAGCAGTTGCAAGGCGGTGGTCTTCATATTGCTTAGTTTTCGGTTGCGTGTTATATTATAGGAAAAGCCTTGGTCGAATTGTAAGTCCTCGACCACAATGCCTTTGCCCTTATTGATGCAATAATTGACAACTTTATCCATCTTATAGGAGATATAATCGTTACGTTTATCGGTTCGATAGTTGTGAAGGTTGCCAAACGATATTTTGTGATAGGAAAGCAATTTGCCGTCCTGAGCCACATTAGTTAATGCCACAAAATTATAGTTAAAATCCAAGCCGATGGCACCATGTTGGTAGCCATAACGTGGTGCGGGTTCTGGGATGTCATAAGACACATGGACAAAGTAGCGTACTTCTCCCTTAAAGAACCGTCTTTTTACGGTTACCGTGTATTTATCGGCGTTAAGAATTTCCTGAAACCATTTCTTCTGCACATGGTTGACAGACAGGGGAATGATCAGCCATTTGCGTCCTTTTTGCTTGGAAAAGGTGCGTAGCTTGAACGTTTTATCGGGCAATAGCTTGAGGTTCAGGTTTTTCACTCCTTGTTGTTTCTTTCCGATACAACAAAAGGAAGAATCTCGTTTTATTCTGAACGCTTCTCTACTTATTTTGCCAAGGATTCGGTCTCTAAATAATTTCTTACCGCCAAACACCACAGGTGTAAGCATTAAATTATGTAATTTAGCCATAATTGATGATCTGCGGGCATATAAGCCTTTTAACCGCCTGTCGTGTGTATCTTGCTCCATTATTTTGTTGATTTTCTTAGTAACGATTTTTATCTGCTGGGTCATGTATTGCCGTCGTTTTTCCAGCCATGTGGTTTGTGCATCCAGTTTCTGCGTGTTATCGATCAGGATGGTGTTGACATAGGGGTTGTTATGACACAGACTCATCAAGCATTGTTGGATGGTTTTGCCCTCACCAAAGCGTGCTGTCATGTAGTCCTCGCCATGAAACAACAAATTATAGCCGATGCGTTTCACGCGGTTATAGATGGTGAAGAGCTCATGGAGCTGATGTTCTTGTGCTTCATCGGGATACATCCTGAATTTGACGGTCTGTCTCATGGCGATCGACTGCTCCTTTATACCTTGGAGTACAGTTCATTAATAAACTCCACGAATTTATTACACACCTCGCACTTTATCGCGCAAAGCATCGAGTTCAAAGGTGAGAAAATCGATATGGGACATCACCCAGTCATCAATTTCGCAGGATTCAGGGCTTATAACATGCAAGGAAATATCATTTCCTATCTAACTCTAGGAAATATGGTTACCATTACTATTGACATAACTAGAGGCCATATAAGAACAACCAAAAGATTATGGATTGTCATTGGCAAGCCTGTTAAGGGAACAATTTCTGTTGATTCACCTTCAGGTGTGAACATCCCAGTAATGACGAAAATGATCACAAGAATAATATATGCAAAAATGATGAATGGAATAATGGTTTTTCTTGAGTCTTTACTCATTTTAATAACTTCCCACAGTTATTTAAGCAATAAGATAAGTTTCAAAAGAGAAATCAATTCATTACTAACTGATCATTAGAATTTGATTGTTTTAATGACCTGATGTGTCTTTATATCAAAACCTGATTCCGTTTCTTATATTTTTTTTTGCATCAAAATTGTCAGAGATATAGAAAAAATGGTTAGACCAAAAAGCTGTCATTTTAGTCAGATTAATATTTACCTTGGTGTAAAACATAACGATATACTTGATAAAATAAATTCAAGGCGTCAACTTAGACTTAAATAGAAAAAGCGGGTGACACATTTGATTATAAAGAATATAGAGGAGAATCTGGGGAAAAGAGATGGAACACATAGAATGGTTGGATTATGGGATTCAATTCTCCTAGAAGATCAGGGAACAATACCGCACTACCATGAAAATATGGAAGAGATCTATTATGTTATTTCTGGGCAGGGACTTATGACCATCGATGGAGATACCGAATTAGTCGATGAGGAGGACATTATTTACATTCCTCAAAACAAGTCTCATAGTATTCGACAGACAGGTGATCTTCCTCTTCGATTTATAACGGTCTCGATTGATATTCG
>JAEORY010000213.1 GCA_016840645.1 Candidatus Borrarchaeota archaeon
AAGAGAAAAGGATGGCTTTTGATGCTGACAAAAGAATATAAGTGTAGATATGAGGGAAATGGACCGGGGAATTGGACTACGATAGAGGTATCTGCTTTTGATAGTTTAAGCCCCGAACATGCAGTAGAGGTGTTTGCAGAGGAATATGGGGCAAAATATTTTAGTGTAGTCGAGGTTTTTAGACATGGAAAATACAGGGTTTATATAGATTGGGAACCTGTGTTTGATATTAAAAAGATTGATTAAAGGGAGGTAATTAGATGCCATTTGAACTTTGGGACAAACAAGTCAAGCCAGGATCGGCAAAGAAAGGAATGAGGAAGATCCTTATTGCCAGTGACTTTAACATTGCGGGTCAATTCACCTATCTTATGAGGGCCATCAATAAGTACTCACCCTATAGGGCAAGATGTGTGATTTGGCACGACGACCATTTCCAATTTGACAAAGATATTATTTTGGGTGAAACAGGACAGGTGAATAAGGAGGCTAATCAACTGGCTCATGAAGCTGATTTTTTCATCTTTGGTCGCTATATTTTCAATTTTCCAGGTGTTAATTTCGCGAACGATGGCTTAATAAGCCGAGATAATACTTTTGTCCGTTATCATGGTTCGTTCCTAAGGGAGAATGGTCGGGAACTCCGTCAGTATCATCTTGACAACGATGTGGTGGCTGTAGCCGGATGTGATTGGACAGCTACTGGGAGGCTGGCTGGCTGCTTCTACCACATCGGGAGTTACTTCAACGATTACTCGGATATGTGCATCCGAGATGTATCCTATTGTCCTTCTTATAAACCAGGTGAAACCTTTTTAATCAATGCTGGGTCTGCTGGCCATCCGAGCAAGGGATATGATTTTCTACAAGAAACAATTAAGAAGTTGCAGAAAGATGGGCATAAAATTGAATTAAAATTGTATACTAACCTGAGCCATGAAGATTTTATGATAGAGAAGGCAAAGTGCAATGCCACTTTTTCTGGTCTCTCTGCCGGTTGGGGTGCAAGTGGCATAGAGGGGATGTGGCTGGGTCAGGCAGTCCTTTGTGGGGTCGATCCATGGTTGATGACTCTTTATCCTGATGCACCAATCATTCCTGTTGATAAAGGTAATTTGGAGAAAGAGTTGATTATGTTGATGGAGGATGAAGGAAAGGTTAGCAAACTTGGGTGGGAAGCAAGAGAATGGGTAAGTAGAACATTTTCCACAAAGAGAATCCTGAAGCAGTATTTGTATTTAATTGATCTGATCCGTCACAGAGATAAGTATATGGAAGGAGTGCAGGAGTTACCGAGATTATATGATCTTTAGCAAAGGAGGTAAAAGGTGAAGATAGATTATGAACAAAGAAATGGCATGACGGTTAGAGAATTAATTGAAATATTAAAATGTTGCGATCAAACTCTTCCAGTAGCTACAGAAGCAATGAGCAATGAACAACGTATATGCCAGCAAAGCGGATAGGGATACCCATGGTATTTTGAGAGTTTGTGTCCTTCATCATTATGGAGGGACACATATTTTGATAGGAAATCCGTCCAGAAAAGATTTAAATAAACCGAATTGGTATATTACTGATGATTTAACTCCTGGGGCAGAATTTGATCCAATTGGGTATGAATAACTTTTAGAAAGGAAAGGAGAAAACAGTGATGGTGAAAAATTCGTACTTCAAATATTTGTTGATTGCTGTTTTATTTGGCTTTTCTTTTTTCTCATTACTCTATTTTGTATTTGATATAAGCAAGAGAGATCAAGTACAGCGTTTGCAATATGTCACTGGTTTTACTGATGGGCTAAAGGCCTGCAAGGCAAAGCTTGATGGTATGTCGACAGAGGAAGTTATCAATAGATATTATAAATATGAAAGGGAGTATAAACACAATGAAAATAGCCAGGAATAATTTTGCAGTAATCGGGGGAGCGGGGTTCATTGGTAGCCATATCTGCGAGGAACTTTACCAAAGGCATGCAGGTAAAGTTGTTGTGGTTGATAATTTTTCCAGAGGCAAATTCCAAAATTTAAAACTTGAAAAGGCAAGAATAGATTCTACTCTTGTTATTGAGAGAGGGGATATAAATGATTTAACCTTTTTAAAATTAGTGCTGGAGCGGTATGATATAAAAGGTGTTTTCCATCTTGCTGCTTCATGGTTAAATGAATGTTATGACAACCCCAGACGATGTCTCCATAATAATGCCATTGGTACTTTTAATGTGCTTGAAGCCTGTAAAGAGATGGAAGTTGAACGGTTGGTGTTTTCCAGTAGCGCAAGTGTATATGGTGACCAGCCCACAGAGAAGCCAATAAAAGAAGATGCTCCGTATTTAAACAAGAATCTGTATGGGGCAACTAAGATTGCTGGGGAACATTTACTTAGAACTTTTTATTATCAACACAATCTCTCCTGTTGTGCCTTGAGGTATATGAATGTGTATGGGCCGAGGATGGATATGCTCGGGGCATATGTTGGTTTGATCCCAAAAGCACTAAAGAATATCGACAACAACAAACCAATTGTTATTGCGGGGGATGGCACACAGGTTTTTGATTTCATCTATGTCACAGATGTAGCAAGGGCCAATATATTGATGATGGGTTATGATAACTTTGATTTTGTCAATGTCGGTTCTGGTGTTGGTCATACGGTTAATGAAGTGGTTAATGTTTTGGTGGAGCTGTATGGTAAATCAACCGACATTATATATGATAAATCTCTGATGAAGCCTGGGGCAGTGACAAGAAGAATTGGTTCCATTGAAAAAGCATTTCTGTACGGGTTTAATTCGGATGTATCATTAATAGAAGGATTAAGGAGGACGATTGAATGGCATCGGGAAACAAAATAAATATTCCGCTTCAAAGGCCAACATCAAGGACTGATATTTTAGAAAATATTGAGCAGGTTCTACTATCACATTGGTGGACTGAGGGAAAGTGGACAGAACGGTTTGAATGGGTAGTTAAGAAGTTTATTGAGGCAAAGCATGCAATAGCAGTCCCTAACGCTACTGTGGGCTTGGAGATGGTGATTAGGTATTTATCTGATGGAATAAACCCGACTTTTATAATTCCAGCTTACACACATTCTGCTACAGCTCAAGCGGTTCTTTTAGGCAATGGTTTTATGCCTGTCTTCTGTGATATTGATAGAAGGACTGGCTTGATGGCTTTTGATAAGTTGGTGAATACGAAATTAAGTGGTCAATGGAAGGTTGTAATTCCTGTTAGCCTTTTTGGTAACCCCATTACTGAGAGTCATTTCATTAAATACTTTAATGGTAGGATGATTGAAGATGCAGCATGTTCTCTTGGCTCTAAGAATGCTGATGGTGGGTATGTGGGCTCAGAGGGCACAGCGGTTTTCAGCTTCCATCCACGGAAGATCATTAGCACGGGTGAAGGTGGAATGATAGTAACAGATGATGATTATATTGCTGAATTCTGTCGTAAGTTTAAAAACTTTGGTGGCCCAGAATGTGATATGATAGGAACTAATTACAAGATGACTGATTTTCTTGGTGCCATCGGTGTTAGTCAAATGGAGGATCTCCAATGGATATTAGATAGACGAAGACATTTGGCAGAAAGATATCACGCTGGCTTAATTGCGTTGGAGAAGCTTGAGAGGATACGATTCTTGAAAACCACTGGCACTCCTAATTATCAGAGTTATGTGATTGATGTAACAAAGGATAGAGATGAAGTCAGATTAAAACTTTTGGAGATGGGAATTGAAACACAAATAGGAAGTCATTATTTGCCATCATTGAAATATTTTAGAGAAAATTTTGCAATTAAAGCTGCTTTCCCAGGTGCCAAATACGCAGATGAACATTATCTCACTTTGCCACTGTATCCTTTGATGAATTACAAGGATCAGGACAAGGTGATTGATGGTTTGTATAAGGTGATGAAGAGTGAATAAATTTGGATTAAAAGATAAGTTTGATTTTATGGAAGTCACTGTTGGTCGCATCAACGCAGCTGATATCCAATATAGTTTCTCTGTTTATGTTGATATTTTGAGAAATAAAATTGCTCCTGCTATCGAAGCATTAGAAAAGGACGAGTTAATAGATGGTTTTCATTTCATCAGTCATGAAGGAGTAGATTTACGATTATCTTGTCCTAATTGGAAATTGTCGGAAATCTATAAGATAAAAAAGATTCTGAAACTCAATGGAATTGATGGGGATCTTCATCCTTATAACGATTTGAATGGTAGTTTAGATAGTATCGTTAAGGCCAACTTTTTAGAGACAGTAAGCCGTTGTGTGTTAGCTGAGGTATTGGCTGAAGGGAAATCAAGCAGGGAAAATCTTTCTCATTATCTAAACAACCAATATGGAGTTTGGAATATTGATGAGGCTATTGATCATTTTCACCGAGGTCAACTTCAGATTGTGATCTCTTTATTCCATCAACAGATCAGCGTTGATATTTTTAAGGATTTAATGAAGCTTCATAAGAAAAAGATTAAAGGACTTCTAAAGGCATCAAGGACAAGGAAACTTTCCGAGCGCATTGGCAGTAGCCATATTAATAGCGAAAGGAAAGAAGGAGTAAATTGGTTTTTAAAAAAGGCAGGAATAAAAGCAAACATTTAAATCGGGAGGAGAGAGAAGATGGTAGATGACGGACGTTTTTCAAGAAGTTTTATCGTTAATTCAATTGCAGATAGAGTAGTAGTAACAGAGAAGCCAGCTGTTTATATCAGCGGAGGCATCGACAGTTGTATTGTTCTGCATCATCTGAGAGAAAAGTTTGATGGTGAAATTAAAACATTCACTGCCATTTTTGGTAATCAGAATGACAGAGAAGATAGAGTGAAGAATATATCAGCACTCTATAGAACCAATCATTTTTTTGTTGAAATACAGGACTTTGTTGACCATTTAAGATTTTGTATGATCAATATACCTTTTAAAGAACCTCGGTACAACATTTGGCCTTTTTACTTGGCAAGGAAAGCAAAGGCTACTGGTTGTGAAAATGTTTATATAGGTGAGGGGAGTGATGAGATCTTTGGTGGCTATGCCGATAGAGATTTTTTGACTGGATGGGCAGGACAGTTGATTTATGTAAGACCGACATTTGATATTATCCATGATTATTTTGGTTTAAAATTACATGCCCCATTTAGTGATCTTGATTGGATTCAACATTTTTGGTCCGACTACCGTCCTCCTCAAAAAAGTGCACTACGTGAAGCATACAAAGGAATTATACCAGACTTTGTTAGAACAGCACCTGCTTCACCACCTGCTTTTACCAATTATTTTGACACATGGACAAAAGAGCTTAGAGATTATGTTGAGTTTGATAAACCAGAGAACCAGTTAACAGAACAAGACATAAAAGATGCATTACAATTACTGGCTACTGATGTATGGGTGAAGGCCAGGGGCATGAGGGTGAAAAAGTGACTATTAAAAAAGAAGTTGACTTGTCTTGCGATAAAAAAGGTATGGCACCTACATGGCGTTTGTCTCAGTTGAGCAATGATGAATATTCAACTGTTGTTAAAGTTTTAGCTGAGAGATTGCAAAATTCATTTCATATGGTAGCAGAGTCAAGAGCTGAACAAGCATTGAAGTTGTTAGAGAATAGAGAGATACGGGAAACAGATGAAATAACAGTAAAAATAGATATGATATTTGTGTGGACAGATATATTAGATATTGTTGGTGGATTAAGGAGGAAGAAAAACAGTATGAAATAAATATTCAAAGAAATAAGAAAAGGAGAGGAACATGAGATGCAAAGATTGTAAATATTGGAAACCCGAAGAAATTACTTATGAAGAGATTATTAGTGCTCTTAGATTATGGAGTTGGTCAGATGATTGGAATAGTCGGATTCCTCCGAAATACTGCAAATGTAACGTTTGTGGTTTTAAAGTTATGAATAATAAGGAATCTATAACAGTACAAGGTAAAACTGATTATGAAAGAATAGAAGAACATATTATAAAAGAACATAGAGATATGTTAGATAAGTCAAGGAATACAAGGCTTGGAAAATGTACCAATAATGTATTCCAGTACCACGACCCAGGTGTCTTAAAGAATGATTTAACTGATACTTTTGGTAAGATTTTCTATATGGATGGAGAAGAATACGGGGCAACATATTGGATAGACCAAGATTTTGGATGTATATATTTTGAAAAGAAAGGAGAAAAGGAGATGGAGGTAGGTTTATCAATAGAGGATATAAAGAAGATAAGTAAAGAGTTTTGTGCTAATTCTAATAATTTTATACACGAAACTTTCAAGCATGGTGAAGATGTTAGGATTGGTCGTTTCTGTATCATTGAAAAAGATTGTGAAGTGGGTGATTGCGTAGAGCTGATGGATTATGTAAAATTGATGCCAGGTACCAAGATCGGCAACAACTGCAAATTGGATGATTATGTCAACACCAGTGGCTATTGCGAGATCGGGAATAATGTGAGAATAAAACGATGTTCGATGATAGGACAAGCTACCCGTATCCATGATAATGTAAGGATAATGAGTCATATAACAACGGTGAGGATGCGTAGGCCGACTACAGAAAAGAAAGAAGAATGGATAGAAATAGGAGAGAACGCAGTGATAGGGAGCCACAGTTGTTTAATGGCTGGGATTATTATTGGTAAATTTTCTATCATAGGGATGGGTTCGGTGGTGGTAAAGGACACTGTACCTTTTGGAATTTATGTTGGTAATCCAGCAAGGAGAATTGGGTGGAATCGAAAAGAATGAAACCAAGATTTGCATTAATAGGGGCGGCAGGATACATTGCCCCACGTCACATGAAAGCCATC
>JAEORY010000214.1 GCA_016840645.1 Candidatus Borrarchaeota archaeon
CAGAATTAAATTATGCTGTTACCGGTAGATATAGATCAAAAAATCCTAATATGCAAAACTTACCAACTGATGGTCTTATTAAAAAAGCATTTGAATCACGATGGGAAGGTGGAAAAATTGTAGAAGCTGATTATTCACAGTTAGAACTTAGATTAATAGCTAGCGAGTCTAGGTGTCGTGATTTGATTGCTGCATATAAGGATAAGAGAGACATACATCAGGAAACCGCTGAGATGTTTGGATTGGATAGATCTGATGCTAAGAGAGTTAATTTTGCGGTAGCTTACGGTGTTGGACCAAGTACACTTGCCCGTAATTTGAAGCGTGATTATATGGAGGCAAAGGACTTTATACGTGATAAGTCTAAACAGTGGTGGGAAATAGGTTTATGGAGAAATAGACAAATTGATTTTTGTAAGGAGAACGGATATGTAGTTAATAAGTTTGGAAGAAGGAGAAGACTTCCGGATATAAATAGTCCCAATGAACATCTAGTTATTGATGCATCATTACAAGCTGGTAATTTCCCTATTCAGTCACTAGGAGTTGATACTCTGAACTATTCTATGGTGTTGATAGAGAAAGCTATGCACCCGAGAAATTTGGTAGACAAGAAACACCCATTCAAATCCATGATTATTAACCAGATACATGATTCTATTATTGTTGATTATCACCCAGAGGATGATTTAGGAGAACTTAAAAAGCTTATGAATGATTATATGGTAAATAAAATGATGAAATTAGGGTATTATAAAATACCGTTAGAAATTGAAATAAAAGTTGCCGATACTTGGGGCGGTAACTTTGAGAAAGGAGCTGAAAATGCCTAAGAAGATAGGTGAGTTAAAACAACAAATAAAGAAAGAGGATCCCAAAAATGATATTCCCAGTGAGAAATTACAGGAAGGTATAACACAGGAAAAACCAGCATTGGATATTACCAGAGCATCATTTAGTAAGGGAGTAACTTTGCCGTTGGAACCTTATGGTGGGGACAAGTTTGAGATGTTACGATTAGACATGTCTATTGAAGTACGTTGTAATGGTAAAATTACAGTTGAATCTAGAGACGCATCATGGGACTTATTAGATGCTGAACTAAATAAAATTGTTCAGGCTGAAATTGACGAACTAAAGAAAAGAAAATGATTCGGTATTCTGGGAACAATCGTTGATAGCTAAAGCGTTTCGACGACCCCCAGAACCGAATAGTATGGTTATTTATTAAATTTAAATAGGAGGTATTATGCCACTGAACGTAGCTCGCTACAAAGCGAAGCAGAAGGAAACCGAGTCTGGCGGAGACTCTGGCGATATTATGCGCCTTAAACCAGGTAAGAATTACGTCCGCATTTTTAAATTTAGACACACAGTTACAAAACGTGATTTTGATTTAAAACTGTACCGCAAAGGACAAAACGCTCCAGAAATTGGAAGTGTAGTTGAGGAATTGGCTCGTCCATATGAAGTACATCTTATCAGTGGTACTTCACCAATTAATTGCTTCCTAAATAAAAAGGATTGTGAACATTGTGAAGAAGCAAAGGATTTATTGCGTGAGGGTAGCAAACAGGCTGGAAGACAGCTAAGAGCACAGGAACGGAACGCCATGAACGTTGTTGATATGAATAATTCTAAAGAGGGTATGAAAAGGTTGGATTTATCTCCACAACCATATGGTGGTGTTCTTGAGCAATATTTTTCTAAAATAGAAGATGGAGTAGAAGAGGATGATATATTTGGATGTAATGGTCGTGACTTCATAATAGAATATAACAAAGGGTCTGCTGATGTAAGCAAGATATACGGAGTTACCATACGGGATAAAGAAAGATCTGATAAACTTCCGGAAGGATTGCAAGCAAAAACAAAAGACTTTTATCGTGCTAAGTATTTAGATCCGCAGGATGCTCCACCAGTTGATGAAGATACAACAACTAAAGAAGATGGCGATAAATGTCCTTGGGAAGACAAACCAAAGGAACAGCCAAAAAGTGCTGAGAAACTAAAAGACGAGCCGAGTCGTGACAGACCTGAATCATTAATTGGTTGTACCATTGAATTTGATGACGGGGGAAAAAGTCTTATGGCTAAAATTCGTGAGTGGGATGGAAGTCAATGGAAGGCTCTTGACGAGAATGGAGAGGCGTGGGCTTTCGATAGAACAGAGAAATTTATAATTAAATAAGCTGTCGATCCGTTTATTCTTGGTATAGTTGAAACTGTTTACATAAGCGGAAGTAAATTATACCATGTACGGAATAAACCTCTGTCGTGGTGGGTTGACATAGAACCCACTGGCAGCTTTACTAGGAGGCATAATGTATTATTTACAAAAAGGAAAGGCGAATGTAATCATTGACGGTCAGTGGGGTTCTACTGGAAAGGGAAAGTTGGCAGGGTATATAGCTAAGAGATCTGATATCGAAGTTGCAGTGTGCGATTTTCAGACTAATGCAGGTCATACTTGGGTTAGTGATGGCGGAAAGTCAGTTATGGTACAGCAGATTCCAAGCTCATTTATTAATGAAAAATGTCAGGTATGTATTAACGCTGCTTCAACCATAAAATTGAAAACTCTATTGAGAGAGATTGAGGAGCATAATTTATCTGGCAGGTTGTATATTCACCCTCATGCAGGTATCATTACTGGTGAGGATGTTGATAAGGAAGCTGGTGGTCAGATGCAGAAGATATCATCTACTCAAAAAGGTTGTGGAGCAGCTTTATCTAGAAAGATACGACGTGAAGCTAAATTAGCACAAGATTTTGAGGAGTTGACTCCGTTTATGGCTGATACATCAGAAATAGTACAGGATACCTTATTTTCCGGTGGTACTGTCCTAATTGAAACTGCACAAGGGTTTGATTTATCCTTAAATCATGGAACTAAGTATCCTTATACAACGTCACGGGATATTACTATAGGCAGTGCATTGTCTAATGCCGGAGTTTCTCCTATTTTCTTGGGAAATGTATATGGTAGCTTACGGTCATTCCCAATACGAGTTGGTAATGTATATGACAAAGATGGTAATAGAATTGGATGGTCTGGACCAAAGTATCCAGATCAGGAAGAATTAACATGGGATCAAATTACCACTTTATCCGGTTCAGATAAGCAGTTATCCGAGATTACCACAGTTACTAAGAAGTTGAGAAGAATATTTACTTGGAGTCAGAAGCAATTGTTTCGGTTCATAGCTTTTAACATGCCTACTTATTTATTCATTAATTTCGTTAATTATATCGATTGGGACAATAAAGGAAAACGTGAGTATAGTGAGTTATCTTCAAGAACACGGAGATGGGTAGAAAATACCCAGAAAGATATTAATGAATTCTGTTCCCGTAGACATGTAAAAGCCCCGAAGATTTCCTTACTGGGTACGGGTGAATTTGACTCAGATATGATCGAAGTTTAAAAATTTAATAGGGAGTATAAATGGATGATACACTAGATATTGCGTGGGCAAAGCGTCTGAAAATCCGTAAGGAGCATATAGAAGCTTTTGCAGCTAGATACTGCTCTATGACTGGTATACCACCTGATGAAGCAATGTTAGTTGAGGAAATTGTGGGTAACAAGGTACGTTGGTATTTTACTAGAAAACCCAGTAGTTTTGATAGCAAAGAATACGAGAAGCAGCAAAATATGGAGTAGAAATGGAAGTAGAATGTAGACTATTTGTAGTTTATACCTGCCAGAAGTGCCCATATGCTATGCAATATGAAAATGGACGTGCTAACAAATCTGGTGGATATTGTAGCTTAACAGGTGGGACTATAGAACCAGTTGATTATATGAAAGTTATGGAATGGTGTCCACTACCAAAAATCAAGGAGAAAATTAAATTATGAAACAAATCATGTGTGTAACTGGAAGACAGGGTACTGGCAAGACTACCGTATGTCAATCTAAACCGTATCATGTCTTGCCTGGCAAACTTTGTAGAGAAAAATTCGGAGAGAGGTTTTTTGCAGACAAGGAAAATCCTTCATGTCCAGAAGAGTCTGAACGGTTTGTACGAGAATGCATAGTTGAGGCAATATTAAAGATACCGGAGGGTGAGGTATTGTGGGTGGACGGATTCCCAAGAAGTCCAGGTCAGGCTACGTGGTTGAATACATTGATAAACCCAAATACGTCTGTACACGTTGTATTCCTAACTTGTTTGGATAACGTAAGGACTACCAGATTGACTAATAGGGATTTAGATAATCCAGATGCCGTTGACTTGCACTTGAAGAGGGAATTAAGTGAGGTCGGTCTATTGTATCAAGTCCTGCTAGAGGTTCATGGATTTAAATTCTCGTGGTCAGTAATGGACAATACGACAGTTAAAGAGTACAAGCCCATACACAATCAACTAGATAAGATAGTTTTACCGATATCTATAAAGAAAGCTATTGATTGGTGTTCTAATTATGCTAAAAATAAAGGTTGGTGGGGAGGAAAACATGATATACCAGCCTTATTAGCGTTGATGCACTCAGAGATATCAGAGGCACTTGAGGATTACCGTGATGGAAATATGACTACGAATGATATAAATGGTAAACCATGTGGATTTCCATCTGAATTGGCTGATGTAGCTGTTAGACTATTTGATATCTCAGCACGGTTGGATATAGACTTGGAGTACGAGTTTATTCATAAGATGAAGTACAACGAAACAAGACCATACCGACATGGAAATAAAAAGATATGATTTTGGGCGTGACTTCCAAACAGCAATATTACTTGCTATTATCAAAGACGCTAATTTCCTACGAGAATACAGGGAAACCATCAGTCCGGAATATTTCAATGATGAATGTTATAGAGTAATATGTAATAATACACTTGAATTATTCGATAAGCATGATGAAAATCCAAGTATAGAAGCAATAGAGGAGAGTTTAAATGTCGACGAAAATGGGGAGTCACTTAAAGATGCGCTCTCGTATGTTTTATCGAAGCAAATCGATGGCTTTAAAGCTATTAAAGATAAGGCAATATCCTTTGCGAAAACGCAAGCTATTAATAAAGCTGTTGAGGAGGCAAAGGAATTATCTTTACTTGGAAAATTTGATGATGTTAAAACTCTGTTTGATAATGCGCTTATTGTTGGTTCAAATGAGGATAACGGTTATAAATATAGAAATGACGTGGTGGAACGTCTTGCATCGTATGACGAAGTTGAACCATCAATACCAACCGGAATGGGAAAGATTGACGAAGCGTTGGAAGGGGGTCTTCACAGGAAAGAGATGGGGCTTATAATTGCCCCACCATCTGGAGGTAAAACTACATTTTTAGTAAGTATAGGTAAACATGCACTAATTAATGGATATAACGTAGTTCATTACACATTGGAATTAAGAAGGAAAAGAGTTGCTAGACGGTATGATATGTCCATAGCTGAAATGACGAAAGAGGATTTGAGGAGGATGAAAAGGTCTGCAGCATTAAAGATACATAATGACATAGAAGGTGACTTGATAATTCAGGATTATCCTGCTTCGTCCGTCAATTGTAATATATTACGTAATCATCTTAATCGTATAAGGAACTCCGGACTTGATATAGGACTTATTATAGTTGATTATGATGACCTTATTAACCCAACTAGAAATTACTCAGAATCAATTGGAGATGTCAAGCGACTATATAAAGAACTTAGATCATTGTCTTTCGAATTTAATTGTGGATTGTGGACGGCAACTCAAACTAACAAGAAAATTTTTGAAATGCAAAAAGGAGAGGTTATCGGGGGTAGAGAAGCAACTGGTTCTCTTGAAGGCAAATTTGGGACTCCTGACGTTATTATATCGGGCAATCAAACGTACGATGAGTACAGAAGTGGATTTATTAGAGTGCACCTTGCAAAAAATAGAGAGGGAACTGCAAAAATTATAGAGACGTACGGAATCGACTACCGACGAATGCTAATAAAGGAAGTATGATAAATAAAGAAGAACTTGTAAATGCACTGCTGGAACTTAAGAAATTGGACGAGGATTTGAAAGAGAGAATGCATAAAGGTGAAGTTGGTATGACCGAATATACACTTATAAAAATGAAACGTAAGAAAATTGTTAAAGCGTTGAAGAGGAAAGATGTCAATAAGAATCGATAAGATGCCATTTGGTAAATATAAGGAACTTGATATGGAAGAAGTACCAGCTGATTACTTAATGTGGTTATCTGAGCAAGATTGGATTGAACAATATCCTAGAGTATTAAGTTATATAAATAGAAACAAAGAGGGTATCAAAAAGGAAGTTGAGGACATTAAGGAGGGTTACTAATGAGGTTAAGTGAAATTAAGAAACTGGAAGAATACAAAAAAGAACACGGCGGTGGATTGCCATTACTTGAAATAGGTAAGATTAAGTGTAGTTATAAAGTTTGTCTACACTACCCTAAATGTTTCATAGGTGGTAATTTGGAAAATAATTGGTATCCAAAGCTGTTACGTAAATGGACTACCACTGAAGATAGAGGTAAAATATTAGAATTGTATTGTCAGTCTGCAGAAGACGGAAGAATTGAGGAATTTGATAGATTGGAGAGACTACAAAAAACAATTGATAAAATGGAGGATAAAAATGGAGGCACACATTTACCCAATAGACAAGAGAGTGGAATCAGCAGTGAAACACGTGAAAACGTACATACATTTAAGGAAAAAGTACAAGCAACCGATAGAGTACGGACTTCTGATAAACCAGACAGCGAGAGATTACCAAATAACAACGGGAACGTTAATTCAGACTCTGGGATGGGGAAAGAAGAAACACCACCGAAGACAAATGACCCTAAAGGA
>JAEORY010000215.1 GCA_016840645.1 Candidatus Borrarchaeota archaeon
GAATGCCAAGTGGACAGGCTATCAAGCATTTCTTGATAATCTGCGACACACAGCCAAAGGTAAAACGAAAGTACCCAGTCCCAGATGTGGATATGGTTCGGAGGACTCGCAGGAAGCCCCATCCGTCAGGGTGGGGTAGTTCACGTTCGATGCCTTGTGTGATAAGGTGCAAGTAATGTTGTACTAAATTTGCGGAGTTTATTAATCAACCGTAATATAAGATAGATAGAAGTCGATCATAATGATTCAGACCATTAAAATCCGAATGTATCCCGATGAGGCACAAGAATATCAGCTCCATGAGATCTTTACCATCTATAACCGAATGAAACGCATCGGTTACAACCTGCTGTTTCATGGCGAGGACTACATGGAAGAGCGCTTCGATGAGGGCAAAACTATCCAACAGTGTTTGATGAGTCTGTGTCACAATAACCCTTATGTCAACACTATCCTGATTAACAACAAGGCGCAACTGGAATCACAAAAGACGTGGCTGGAAAAACGTCGCACACGCATGACACAGCAGCTACAAGTCATCATCAAGAAAATCAACAAAATAAAGGAGAAAGATACACATGACAGACGTTTGAAGGGCTTATACGCCCGTAGATCCTCAATAATGTCTAAAATAAGCAATTTGCACCTCGAACCCGTTGTATTTGGCACTAAGAAATTATTCAGAGACAGAATACGCGGCAACATAAGTAGGGAAGAGTTCAGGATACGACGGGATTCTTCTTTCAGTTGCATCGGAAAGCAACAGGGAAAAAACCTGAACATCAAGGTATTGCCCAATAAAACCGTCAAGATACGCACCTTTTCCAAGCAAAAAGGGCGCAAATGGCTGATCATTCCCCTTTCCGTTAATTCTGTGCAGGAAAAATGGTTTCAGGATATTTTTAATTCCGACAAATACACGGTGACCGTGAAAAGGAAGTTTTTCAAGGGGACGATTCGTTATTTTGTCCATGTTTCTTATGAGATTCCAGAGCCTGCACCACGTTGTGGCTACGAACATGGTGTCATCGGCTTAGATTTCAACTATAATTTTGTTGCCCTGACCAATGTCGATCAACATGGCACACTGCTCTCTTATCATACCATTTCGTTTGGCAACCTCCACAGCTATCGAACAAATAAACGTAACGATTACATCTCTTATAAGATGGATAAAGTCGTCAATTATTGTATCAATAAAGGCAAGGGCATCGTGGTCGAGGACTTACAATTCGGCCAAGAATTTTACTATAATACAAAACGCAACAGAAAATTCAGCAATATGAAGACCACCGCTTTGCAACTGTTAGAGAGAAAATGCAAAAAGCGAGGTGTGTCCTTTCGAAGGGTATTTCCGGGATATACCTCCATAATCGGGAGGTACAAGTATTCAGGATTACATAATTTATCAACACATCACTTAGCAAGTTATGTAATAGCTCGAAGAGGTTTGGGTTTCAAGGAAACAATTCCAACCGTGTACGATTGGGTGTTCTCACATGTCGGGGAGTTTATCGAGCCCCGTGTGAAACAGGGCAGTCCTTACCGTACATGGTCGATGATTCATGACCTCTTCAAGCACAGTGGGATAACCTCCTTCAGGACTGCTGAAATATTGAAAAAAACAGAATTAATGAAGTATGTCTTGAACTCGGTGACGAGCGCACAGCCCGATAACCTTAAGGCTGGTTCTTCCTTCTTGAAAGCAGGGAGAATTGATGATTATTATAAAGTGTGGAATTTTATAACCAATCCTACATTATAAATAATTGTAAGGTTTAAGAATATCTCACATAATTTTTCTTGATTCCCAGTCCGCTTCGTAAGTTCAAAATATGTCTTCCTCTATAAGCTCTAACTATGGAAAATCAAATTATGGATCCAAAGGGGCTCCTAATTGTGAGCAAACATACCGATTTACAAACTAATAAGGAACTTTATAGCATTTTCAATGAATTAAGGAATTATTTAGCTGGTATGGCTGCTGGTATGACTCGCGATGAAAGCTTGATACAACAATTGATGCCTCTTCTATTCTGTAAAATTTATACTGAAAAAAAAATAGATTTGAAAGATACATTTCGAGCAGAATCAAATGAATCCGCCGAAGTTATAAAAAAGCGGATTTCAGCTATTTTTGAAATGGTTAAGAAAGAATTTGAGGATATTCTTGAAGAAGAGGAAAAAATTGATCTTAAGGCAGAATCAATTAAATTCATTGTCAGCAAGTTGCAAAATCTTGATCTAATTACAGTGGATCAAGATGCAATCGGCAATCTATTTGAATCCTTCCTTGGTCGATCGTAGCCAAAAACACAAATTTGCCTGTAGTTAAAAACAACTAATGCTGATACTGAAATGTTACTCAAGCAGATTTGATTGTTTTTTATAACTGGCAGATAGTATCTTGTGTACAACTGATTTTCTCATTACTTACAAACAACTAAAATCTCAAATAACGTCTATAAACCACGAAAATTTACTCTCATACTTTTACTGTGGTCTCTCTCTGGCAAAATATATTGTATTGCATAATATTTTCTAGAGAACATGTTATGTATTCTATCGAGGTTGTAAACGTGAAACAAACAAAAAAACAGATCGTGATTCGTGCCTATACTCCAATAGCTAAACCTCATAATGCGTCTATTCAAAAAAATTCCACTATGCTTCTTCTAGGTGAAATTTCTTATGAAAGTGGTTCGAAAGCATTCAATACAAAACTGTATTACATTAAAGGGGTACGTGGGATGTTGAGGCATGCCGCCATGTCTCTTGCTCAAGATTGTGGTATAGAAGTCTGCCATTCCAGTGAAAAAACTGAGCTCAAAGATGGTACTCAACTCGTTCCTTCTGGTTTCCATCCTCTTGGCTCATGTGATCCTCCTTGTATTCTCCGAAGAATCTTTGGCACCTTCCGCGAAGAATCCTCAATATCCGTCTTGGTTGATCCTATTGCTTCGATCAAGCATAAAGAATACACTACTGAGTTACCTGCTCAAAAAGTCCATATCTCCACTGAAAATAGGATAGCCCTTGCTTATGATAGAATGGCAATTCAAGATTTTCGTGAAAGCTATTTCAGCGGGTATTTTAACTTCGTAATCGACATCACAAATTTAACCGATGATGAGATCAAGTTCATCGTGGAATCGTTGCTCTACATCGAAACACTCGGCAGTGGCAAAAATGCTGGCTATGGATGTATCAAGATTCTAGAGGTCGAAATCCAGAATGTACATGTTTTGCGAAACGTCACGATGGATAACGGAGTATATAAGATCATTGAAGAAATCGAAGTAAAACCGATACTGCTTGAAAACATCGAAGAATGGAGGAACGCGTATATAAGAGAAAACCTGACAGAAATTGAACAATAACACTCCACTTGATTAGTAGAGAAAGGGCGTGAGACATAATGGGGATTTTCTCTTCTAAGACGCTCATCGCTCGCTTTTTCTCAGCTAAGACGGAATACTTTCCCATGGGCTTATATCCCCCGTTTAAATGACAAAAATTTTAAAACACCCTATAGTGGTGCTGAAAAATGCCAAAAAGATGGTTTAAATTATCGGGTGTAACTAAAACTCCAGTTATCACGAAAAGAAGACATTTTTTTCATAAATGTGGGGTAATTACCATTAATGGTAGTCCTAGAGTGTTCGGTAAACTTACGAAAGGCGAGATACGCGCTCCTATGACCTTTAAGGCATGGCATGGAACAGTAGAGTTTATTATTCCTCAATCAAAACTCGAACCAGCGCTCGCCATTGAAAGTATCGGGAGATATACCCATGAAGGGATGGGGCAAATACTGTGGACAAGTGTAAAACAACTCCCCAAAAGATCTCTCTATACTCCAAGAAAAATTAGGATTCGTAAAATGCTTCCAAAACTTTCAGATACACGGGAAAAACTAATGATCGCCATGTTACTACATGATTTCGTGAATACTGAAAAACATTCCAGCAAAATTTACTCTGAGGTTACTATCGTTGATGAAGACGTATATAAACTAGCGAAAAATCATCATAATTACGAGATGGATGAAAGGGAATTGCCCCTCCTCGCTACCCTCCAACATTATGACCAAGTTTCTTCCTCAATTTCTCGAAAGTTTAGGTGGTCTACCTCTTCACGCTATCGTGCGGATATTCAAGAGAAAATAGATTTTGATACACTAAAAAGAGAGATAGAATTGAGAAAACATTCTCTTTATGCCCTCTATAGCTTCATCTATAAGTCTCAAGTGCTTGATGAGATCAATGAGGCAATAGAATTTGGTTTCTCTTCTTTAAAAAACCATCTTCTTCTGATGGTCAATCTCTATCTTGATGACCTTTATGGATGAGTTTATATGTCACAAGTTATGGTGTTGCAATCCCTCTTTACAGATAAATATACAGGATGCAAGACGGAATGTTCATCGCATCTTGCGAGGAACACGTTCTTGTGCATGAGACTGAACCCGAGAGGTCCCACGCCTCAGATGACGGGAATGGATGACAAGCAAAAGGACGAGAAAAGTGATAAATATGGACACTTTTTCACGCCAAGAAACGTTGTCAGATTCGCTATTACCATTAATGATCCTAAGAATGGTAATGGCATCCTCCCTATTTTTTTATTTTATCAATAATAGTTTTACATGAACCTCTCTTTTAAAAGAATGCCATTCATCCACATTATCATAGAAACTTCTTGCGAGATTACTAAGACTTGCCCAGAGCATCGATCTATAACACACGAAAGATCAAACTTACTATAACAAAATAAAGCGTCAGAGGAGTTCTGGTAAAATGTTTCAAGATTTTGAATAGTTTTGTCGGTTCCCCATACAATTTTATAGATGTTGTCTGCAAAAAAGAACATAAAATTAGATTTCTTAGTTTTTTAACTTAAGTCAATAATTGCTCAGGATGGTCAAGAATTATGCCGACAAGAACGAAATCAGTTGAAAATGTTTCCTCCGCTGAGGAACGCGTCAAAGGACAGATGAGACTTATTGATTTTATATCTGGAAGTTTGGTTGAAGCCACACCTGAAGAGGTAGAGGCCGTTCAGGTCTTCTCTCGTAGATTGGTCGAAGAGTTTGGATATGATAAAAGTCAAATCCAAACAAGACCTCAATTTAAAATCCGGGGCTCACCGTCAGGTAAACCAAAATATCCTGTTGACATAGCCGTCTTTAATGACGAAAAAAAAACTCATGGTAACTTGTTTATGATTATCGAATGCAAACGAAAGACTCGTCGAGATGGAGAAAAGCAACTGAAAATATATATGGGACTATCAAGTGCTCAGATAGGAGTTTGGTTCAATGGTAGTGAGCACCTCTACCTACAGAAGATTCTCGACAAAGAGGGAAATGTAACCTACAAGGTAATTCCCACGATTCCCAAAAAAGGACAAAGAATTGAAGATATCGGCAAATACAAGCGAAAAAACCTGACGAAACCGAGTAATATTATCTCTTTGTTCAAAGATATTAAGAATCACTTATACGGAAACGTTGTGGGAATTACTCGTGATGAAGCTTTAATACAAGAAATAATGAATCTACTATTCTGCAAAATATACGATGAACTGAATACTACTCCAGAAGATGATGTTGCTTTCAGAGTAGGAATCAATGAAGACTCGAATCAGGTCAAGGATAGAATCTCTGAGCTATTCAAGTTTGTGAAAATAGCATACGAGGATATCTTTGAAGAGCGAGACGAATTATGTCTTGATCCTGACTCACTCTGTTATGTTGTTGGCGAATTACAACCTTATAGTCTGTCAGAAGTAGATAGTAACGCAATAGGCGATGCGTTCGAGGTATTCATTGGAAAGGCGCTCAAGGGTGCCGAGGGGCAGTTTTTTACACCTCGAAATGTGGTTCGAATGGCTGTTGAGATACTTGACCCACAACCCTACGAACATATTGTTGACCCTGCATGTGGTAGCGGAGGTTTCTTAATATTTGCAATGGAACATGTGTGGCAAAAACTTAAGATTGAAGCTAAAAGAAAGAATTGGTCAACCGAAATGCTACAGAAAAGAAGGACAGAAATTGCGAGCAAATTTTTTGGTGGAATTGACAAGGACATGTTCCTAGCAAAGGTCACAAAGGCTTACATGGCACTAGTAGGTGACGGTAGAGGCGGAATATTCTGTGAAAACTCTTTAGAATTCCCAGAAAAATGGCAGGCGACTACCCAACAAAGAGTAATGCTTGGTAAATTTGATGTTCTATTTACTAATCCTCCCTTCGGATCAAAGATCACTATCAAGAAATCATTGTATTCTCAGTTCGATTTAAGCTTTAAATGGAATAAAAACAAAAAAACAGGTAAGTGGAAGAAGGGTAATAAACAGGCAGACAAAAGATCACCGCAAGTTCTGTTTATTGAGCGATGTTTACAATTTCTTGCTCCAAACGGAAGAATGGCAATCGTTTTACCTGATGGTCTATTAAGCAATCCCAGCGATGGTTATATTACACAGTATATCAAGGATAATGCTGAGATCATTGGACTCGTCGATTTACCAATGAGTACTTTCTTACCTAATACTCCCACGAAGACACATATTTTGTTCTTAAGAAAGAAAAAACCTGAGGAAAACTATCCAATCTTTATGGCCTACGCGAAAACCTGTGGACATGATAAGAGAGGAAAGACCATCTTTAAAGTCGGTGAAGCTGGGCAAAATGTTGTTGATGATGACATATCTGATATATCAAAGCATTTTGCTCGCAGATATGAAAGAGTTAATAAATATGATAGGAAGGGATTTCTTGTTTATCTTGACGAT
>JAEORY010000216.1 GCA_016840645.1 Candidatus Borrarchaeota archaeon
TTAAACATTCTTTAACCTCCTTAATCTTCTATATCATATTTCTCTTTAAGTTCTTCAATTTTTTCTGTTAATTCTGCATAATGCCGCGATTCGCTTCTTTTAAAGCCCTCTAACATAGAATTGATTTCGGGGTTATTAATTTTTAAAATATGATCAGTATAGCGCTCGACAGCCTCTTTTTCTAGTTGTTGAACTTCTCGCAATAGTTTTAGTGCATGTTCTACATCCATTTTTTCACTCACCACCAATATTGCAGTATGTCAAGTAGTATTGTTTCTTGCCAAAATAAAGCTAATGGTAGAGGAATCGAAACATTTTAAATACTTAAACTCACTAAAAAGAGCCTTTGGAA
Source organism: Candidatus Borrarchaeota archaeon (assembly GCA_016840645.1). Next base: position 353 of record JAEORY010000216.1, read on the forward strand.
GATTTAGTGAAATAAAGCGCAAGAAGAAGTGTCGGAGAAAACTAAATGACAGGAAAAGAAGTTAAGAAAATTGAGTTAAACATAAACTAACCAATCATTGTATTTCTCAATTTTACCTTTAACAGTATCAAAGAATATTTTCTGTATTTCTTCTGTAATTGGACCTCGTTTTCCAGATCCTATAACCCTCTTATCGATTTCTCGGATAGGAGCAACCTCAACTGCTGTGCCTGTAAAGAAGGCTTCATCTGCTAAAAACAAATCTTCTCGCACGATATTTTGCTGTGAAGTCAACTCAAACCCTAAATCTTTGACTATTTGCATGACAGCATCTGCAGTTATGCCCCTCAATGCACCTGCAGAAGGGGGTGGAGTCATAACTCTATTATCTTTGACGATAAAGAGATTTGCACCTGGTCCTTCTGAAACATATCCATTAGAATTTAATAAAATCGCGTCATCATATCCGCAATCGATCGCCTCACGTTTAGCGAAGAAAGAATTTAGATAATTCGCTGCCGCTTTAGCTAAGGGTGGTGCCATTCTTGAATCAATTCTTACCCACGAGGACATTTTACATCTAACGCCTTGTTCAAGAGCGTCTTCACCGAGGTAAGTTCCAAATGGAAAACATGCCATTGCAAGATCTATTGGATTATTTAATGCCTTTATTCCGATATCGCCGTACCCATAAAATGCACAAGGTCGAATGTAGCCTTCTTTTAAGCTGTTAATCTTCAGTAACTCTTTTGTAATGCCTATAAACTCATCAACAGAATATTCAAGATCCATAAAGCAAATTTTTGCACTGTTTAAAAATCGCTGGAAATGCTCTTTAGCCCGAAATATTGCTGGGCCTTTGTCGGTATTATAGCATCTAATCCCCTCAAAGATGCCAGTACCGTAATGCAGCGCATGCGTTAAAACGTGAACTTTTGCATCATCCCAGTTAACAAACTGTCCATTCATCCAGATCTTTTCGGTTTTCTCCAATATTTTCACCACATTGGTTTGTAAGTAAAAGTCTATACATGTGGAAAAGAAAGTATATCGATTTTTCGAAAGATTTAAAGGTGGTGGGCGGGATGAGATTTTCAGAAAGAGCGATTTCTCGGTTCTTTCCTTCGAACTCACGACTTCTGGATCTCTAAAGCAGTTTTAGGGATACTCCGCGTCGTAAGCGCGGCGTCATAACCATCTAGACCACCCGCCCATAAGAAGGGTACAATGGATATAGTTTCACTACATAAACCTTACAATTATTTATAAAACAGCGGAATGGTTGATGTACTTCCACGTTTTATGATAATCATCAATCTTTCCGTTAGAAAGGGAAAGACCAGCCTTAAGGTTATCGGGCTGTGCGCTCGTCACCAAGTTCAACACATACTTCATCAATACCGCTTTTTTAAGTATTTCGGCAGTCTTGAAGGAGGTTATCCCGCTATGCTTGAAGAGGTTATGGATCATCGACCAGCTACGGTAAGGACTACCCTGTTTCAAAAGAGGTTCTATGAACTCCTCAACTTGTGAGAGCACCCAATCGTAGATGGTTGGAAGTGCTTCCTTGAATCCCAGACCTCTTCGAGCTATTACATAACTTGCTAAGTGATGGACTGACAAATTATGTAATCCTGAATATTTGTATTTCCTGATAAGGGAGGTATATCCGGGAAATACTTTTCGGAAGGACACACCGCGCTTTTTGCATTTTCGTTCCAATAATTGCAGGGCGGTGGTCTTCAAATTGCTTAATTTTCGATTGCGTGTAGTATTATAGGAAAATTCTTGGTCGAATTGTAAATCTTCAACCACAATGCCTTTACCTTTATTGATACAGTAATTGACGACTTTATCCATCTTATAGGAGATGTAATCGTTACGCTTATCTGCCCGATAGCTGTGCAGGTTGCCAAACGAGATGCTATGATACGAAAGCAACTTGCCGTGCTTATCTACATTGGTTAACGCCACAAAATTATAGTTGAAATCTAAGCCGATGGCACCATGTTGATAGCTGTATTGTGGTGTGGGTTTTGGGACATCATAAGACACATGAATAAAGTAGCGTACGTCTTCCTTAAAGAGCCGCCTTTTTACGGTCACCGTGTATTTATCGGCTTTAAGAATTTCCTGAAACCATTTCTCCTGCACACAGTTGACAGATAAAGGAATAATCAACCATTTGCGTCCTTTTTGCTTGGAAAACGTTCGTATCTTGACGGTTTTATCGGGCAACACCTTGAGATTCAGATTCTTCAGCCCACGTTGTTTCTTCCCGATGCAACTGAAGGAGGAATCCTGCCGTATCTTGAACTCTTCTCTACTTATTTTGCCGAGAATTCGGTCTCTAAATAATTTTTTAGTGCCGAACACTTCGGGTGTAAGCACTAAATTGTGTAATTTAGCCATTATTGAGGATCTTCTCGCGTATAAGCCTTTTAACCGTCTGTCGTGTGTATCTTGCCCCTTTATTTTGTCAATTTTTTTAATAATGGTTTTTAGCTGTTTGGTCATGTATTTGCGTCGTTTTTCCAGCCATGTGTGTTGTGCTTCCAGTGTCTGCTTGTTATCAATCCGTATGGTGATGACATAAGTGTTGTTATGACATACATTCATCAAACACTGCTGGATAGTTTTGCCCTCACCGAAGCGTGCGGTCATTTAGTCCTCGCCATGAAACAACAGGTTATAGCCGATGCGTTTCACTCGGTTATAGATGGTGAAGATCTCATGGAGCTGATGCTCTTGTATCTCATCGGGGTAGATTCGGAATTTGATGGTCTGTATCATAGTGATCGACGGCTCCTTTATATCTTAGATAGCAGTTCATTAATAAATCCCACAATTTTTCCAATACCCAAGTTAAGTAAAAACTGAGTAACTTTCCAAACTAACTGATTAAATTTCTAACAAAAGGAAACAACCAAAAAAATACATCAGTAACTCTCAAGTAAGCTCTCACCTAACACCAAGAAACAATTATAACTCTATCGATCTAAATAGAAAATGCTCACTTAATCTTTATCTCGTAAATGATTGGTTGAGAAACATGAAGATTACGGATCGTAGGCTTTTCTCTCTCATATGTGGTGCAATCATCATTACGCTGAGTGTATATTATACAGTACCAATAGCTCAAACAAGTGTTCTTTTTGTTGGAATGGCAGATTATCAAAGTAATGCATGGAATATAAATGGAGAGTACATTGAACCACAGGACTTTCCTGAATTTGCCTCCGCATTATTGAAATATTATGATATGATTGTGATCGATGACGATGCATTAACAGAGTTGCATAAAAGTCAAACTCAAGCTTTAAGGGATTATCAACAGGGTGGTGGTGCAGTCTACATTATCGGCGATACTCATACAGAGTTTGGTGATAATATAGACATAATTCAAATGGATGATATCCTTAAGCACGCTGGAGGAATAGGCCTACCTAGATTCCTTCTTTTTGATATTTACTACGGAATAATCCCTGTAATTTTTGGTAGTATCCTTCTAGGATATGGGACGACCTACTTGAGGCACAGTTTAAGTCATAAAAAGTCCCTATGGCTACTCTATGGTATTCTTTGCTTGTTTATATTCTACAGGCTTATCACAAATTTGTATTATCTACAAATTGGACCAGTCACACGAACAGAAGATCCAACAATGCATATTTTGCTCACAGAATTGTTGATAAATAAGTCAAGTGTAGCCGACTTTGCGCCAATCGTAAATGAAACACCTTTGTCATATCCCATCGGGTTTCATGCTTTGTGCGCACTACTAAGTATACTATTAGGGGTCAGCGCCTTCACCGTAGTTATTAATAGCGGAGCAATACTATCTGCAATGCTTCCACTAATGATGTATATTTTAGGAAAGGAATTTGGTGAATATACAGGTCTTTTGACTGCGTATATTACGGCAATTCTTCCGTGGATCTTTACTATTTTTGCATTTGGAATGTATTCGAACATTCTGGGTTACATTTTTTATGCACTCATGTTTTACTCTCTTTTCAGAGCAATTGATCAGAAATCGATACGACATATTATAATGGCAGGAGTGTTTTTTGGTAGCGTAGTTCTGGTACATCTTATCTTATCGATGTCTGTTATAATTATCTTAAGTGTTTATGTTCTCGTGTTAATACTACAAAAGAAGTCAATAAAATGCAGAGAACTTCATGCTATAGCGCTTATGATACTTATAGCGATCCCAATATCTCTTCTTTGGACTAGCAGAGGACTTATTGTATTCATTAATAATGTATTAGAGGGATATTGGCGAATATCTGGAGTTGCTAACGGAGGATTCGTCTTCTTACGGTTTGATCTTGCATTTTTCTTACAAAACCTTTCTAATTATTTAAAAATTATGGGAGTGCTAACGTTTGTGTTGTTGAACGGCATTTTTGTAAGTTTTAAGCGAAGATCGACAAAAGATCTTCTACTATTGAGTTGGATAATACCTCTGTTCATATTAACAAGTTGCTTTGGGTTTCCTTATTTTCATTTTTATAGAGGATTTGCTCTAGCGATTTGTATAGTTGGAGGATACGGCTTTAGAAACCTCCCAAATACTCTCAAGTTTATACAAAAAAATTTGGGTGGCTTTCAACTTCTAAAAGTGGATGAAAGGATTTTGGTACAATTGACAATAATCTTTATACTTATTGTGAGCCTTTATCATTCAACTATACAATTTCATGTTGAAAGCAAAGAGATGTACTTGGATGAAGCACATATCTTAAGTCATCCTACTGATGCAACAATTCGGGCAGCTATTTGGCTCTCTAATTACGACACAAGATGGTGTCGTATCATAGTAGTAGGAAGTTATGATAATCCTTGGATTGCTGTTTATTCACATAAACTACCTATGCTTCCACTAATCAGCGATATAGAATCTCAAAGAGGAATATCTCAACATAATAGTGACAGAAACGCTATTTTAAGCAACCTACATACATTTGATACACTGGCACTTTTAGAGAAATATGATATTTGCTACTTTGTCATTTCAGATCATTATGAGGGTACTTATAATCGTTATAATAATTCACCCTTTCTAAAATTGATTTACGACAAAGATGAAGTGAGTATTTACGCTGTAACTAATTAAGAGTGCTATAAGGATCCGAAAAAGGTCTAATTTTCACGAAAGATTGAGTCTACAATTATTAACGAAAAAATCAGTGAATTGGCAGGATATCGAATTCGCAGAGGGATTAAACTGCATGCGAAATAAAGATAGAGCAAAAAACATGCGAAAATTCTATGAACTCATCGCAAGGGCTGATGCTAAAGAAAAAAAACGAGTAAAATCTCAGTCAATTGAGTGGCTATGGAATAAATTACGAAAAAATTCTTTAAAATTATTGGAAATAGAAGATGGAAATTTAATCTTGGATATAGGCAGCGGGAAATCGCCGCTTTTGTCAATCTTACCGAAGTTTTCGAATATTCAGCTTGTTTGTATGGATTTAGCTCTTACCCATCTTCAAAGAATGATACCTATAGTCGAAAAAAATAGAAACAAAGTCGGTTTAATAGTAGCCGATGCACAAAATCTTCCATTCAAAGAGAATATATGTGATAGGATTCTTCTATCTGAAGTAATTGAACATCTGCCACATCCTGAAAGTGTAATTTGGGAAATCAAACGAATTTTAAAAGGAAAGGCTGTGATAACAACACCAAACCGTCAAAATATGATCTCAAGTATTATCTCAGTTTTTTCTTCTTTCTTCAGATTTCTTAGACTCCAAAAAAATGTAGAAATGATGTCCTCAAGATGTCGAGAAAGAGAACTTAGCAAGGCAGAAAAATATCTTGTTCAAGAAGGTCATATACATCACACCAAAATCTTTTCGATTTCAGAACTTACATCTCTCTTAAAATTAGCCGATTTACAAATAAACAACATTGAAGGGAGCGCACTCGATGTCTACCCGTTTGCAGGTTTGCTTGACAAACATCCATTTATCTTCAAGATATACAAATTACTGGATGCAATCGTTGATAAAACCCATCTTAGACGTTATACGTGGAGTATAGTGCTAGCATGCAACGCAAAGCATCAAAAATGAATTTAAAGGGAAGTATACTCCGTGAGTACTCTTAAAAAAGAGATTAAGGAAGCATATGACACAATTGCCTACGATTACGAAAGAGTTCGAAAGAAGCCGTGGCATGTAGTTCAAAAATTTTTTGATAATACAAATCTTCTCGAAAAAAAAGGATGTAAATTACTGGATGTAGGATGTGGTAATGGAAGGCATGTATTTTGGTTAAATGACGAGGGCTTTTACACTTACGGGATTGACATTTCAAGGAATTTAATTCAAATTGCTAAAGCAAAAGCTAATCCAAGCATGAAAAGAAAACCCGATTTCA
>JAEORY010000217.1 GCA_016840645.1 Candidatus Borrarchaeota archaeon
ATAGAATTGAGACATAAAGATCCATATTAGAGTTATAGAGAATCTAAAGTGATAATTAGCGTGCCTATTATTCCTGCAATCAAATTTTCAAAAAAACGAAGGATCTAGATTCATATAAAAAATCTAAAAATATAAAAAAATAAAGGAATAGAAAAGGTTACGCTGTAAGAAGCGCTTGTGCTTCTTTGGCTTTATATACAGCCCCAGGCTCGCCTTTAATGGAATATTTGATCTCCACCATTTGATCGGGTCGGATATCTTGAATGGACCATTCTAAGACAGTAAAACTTTTGCCTTCTATTAGTCTCGGTTTTTGATCGGTAACTGCGGGATTACTTGAGACCAATTTAAAGCCTTCAGGCAGGATATCCTTGATAGTAATATCAGGCAGGCTTGCCTCATCATCAGTAACTAGTGCAAGTTCCCCAGACTTCATTTTATTCTTGTAGTATACAGCAATCGCATATTCGCCTTTGGTCGCACCTTCTTTGATAGACTTTCCAACACGAACCTTACGCCAGATATATGGTTTTATGCCGATTTTGTCTTCTGCGCTTGCACGTAGTTCTCCACCTGCTGGAAACGGTACTAAAACATTACCTAATACTTCTACTTTTGAAGTGAATTCTTTCCCTGGTTCTGGAGTCATTGGTTGAAGCGCATAATTTATCTCAACGCACTCTTTTGGTTTGATTGCACGAATTGCATCGACTTTATTGACGTTCTCAAGTGAAATAGTTAGCTTTCTTTCTTTCTTAAGATCTTTCTCTCTTGGCGGCGTAGTCTTTATGGATCTTGTAATATCTACTTTATCTGCTCCTGGTCGAACAATAAATGCTTTAACAGTACCGGGGTCTACATCAAAACCTGGAGGAATCGTTTCATTGAAAATCATATCATCTAATGGCGCTGAGCCAGTGTTACATGCCTTTAATGTAGTTTGGGTAGCTTTAACTTCTGCAGTGCTAATTTCTTTTACGGCATATCCTTTTTCAACTTCCATGTCTGCTACGGTCACTTCTCCTCCATACTTTACTACTGAACCAGTAAGTTCTCTCAACATCACACTTTTCACAGAGAAGTAGACATTCTGACCAAACTTTGGTAATTTCATGGCTGGTGGTTCTTTTGGATCTGGGAACACAAAGGCTTTCTTCCATTTATTTTCAGTATCTGGGCTTAATGTTATATCAAGGCGTTCTTCATCAACTATAAGTTGTGATCGGCGATCTGATCGTTTCTTGAAAAGTGATTCTTCTGCTGTTTGACGATAGACTTCTACCTCTCGAAGCAATACTTCAAAGGTAGACAGGTTTTCAAATTCAATTGCACAGTTCCATCGTCCAGGACTTGCATCAATTTCATCTTTATCGATCCAAGTAACGTTCTTAGTAAAACCATCGGATCCCATAAATGCTATACCTGACATCGTGACATTAGATGCAACATAAGTTGCAGTGATCTGACCCAACTTAAATGGATCAACCTTTGTTGCAGTTAATCCTACTTTAAAGGTCATAGATTGCGATGCATTAGGTTCTAAACTGAATTTCGACCAAACAATCTTTGTGCCATCTTTATTCGCGGTGCCAGCTTTAGTTTTCATATCACTTGCATCTTTTAAATCGCCCAATTCTTTTGTAATCGTTATGTTTTCCAGTTTTGTTTTTGATACATTTGTAGCAGTCACCTTCACTTCAGCAGTGGTATCTTTATCCTTTATTAAGACATTTGGTCCTGTTTCCTTTCCTGCAGCAGTATTTACAGACACTGCAAGCTGCAAATATGGTGTTACTTCTTTTATTGCATATTTTTTAGCGCGTAATTCACTAGGTTCTAACTCATAGACATCGATATGACATAAGCCATCTCTAGTTGCTAAGTTAGTGTTACCGAGATTTTCCCAGTAACTATCAATATCCCAGGCTCTATCTTTCTTGTTTGGGTTATAAAAGCCAATAAGTCCTGTTGCCTCCATCTTTTCTACCGTACCATCTGCCTTAACTACAGCATTTGCTGCTTCTGAGTTTATAACTAGTATTTTCTTGGTATTTGCTTCACCAGCTTTTTTCCAAGCATCTGAGGCATCTTTTTCTGCTATGAGTTCAAGATCTTCCTCTTTAAGATCTACTACCACTCTCCCTCGTGGTACCTCAAACAAAATAGGTGCGTCTTTGACCTTCGGAACATATTCGGTTGTTACTGGCCTAGGTGGGGCTGTTGTTTTCCTTTCTTCTGGTTTAGGTATTTCTTCTTCGGTTTCTTTCTCGTCGACTTCTTTAAACGACACTTTTTGTCGCTCCTTTTCTTGTTTTTTTATTAATATAGATATTATCGAACTATATACAATTCTACTATTTGAAATTTGTTGGTTAGGTAGACAGAATATAAAATTAAAGAAAATGGTTAAAATTAGCAATAAAAAAAATGCGGTTCTCTAAGTATGGTTTAGTCTGTCTATTCTATCTGAAATACCTGATTGCGAATATGAGGTATATTAGTAGAACTAGAAATGCCCCAAATGTGAGCCACGTAGCAGGTAAGCCTACCCCTGAAATTATTACACCAATAACTGAGAATATTGTAGTAGCGAACCAAGCCCATTTCTTCATATACCATAATGCACTTCCTACAGCCATCACTATAAGTGCGAGGAAAATCCAGCCAATACCGAGAATCGCTTCATTGCCCAAGGCCCATGATGGCGTCGTAAATAGTGCCAAGCTTACTACTCCCATGAAGATTAAACCCCGAACTAAGACTATAATGCCGACGATGTAGACTAGAATTGCCAGAATAGTAATACCCAAAGGTCGATCTCTTGCCATATTTTGTGCCCTCCGTAAAGACATTTTGTATTGTTCTTTGCATGTTACTCTATTTTATCGTTTTTGGTTCGTGCAACCAAAACAGTTGATTTCCTAGTTGATCTGTATTAGGACGAGATTTTAGAATGATAAAACATTCTGCCTTGCACATTTTATCGTTAAATTTTTAAAAAAAAAGGATTGGCTTCATATCGAATCACGGATATTTGCAGCATATTTCTATAAAAGTCCTTGGTGTGCTCGTACGTGTTGCCATCACAGTACTGAAAGATTTGCCGCTCATATAACCTTTTATTAGCTAATACATGAAGTTTATATTAGTTATGAATATAGCGAAGTTCAGCCAAACCATTTTAGGACACCAGCAAGAATCAACATCAGGGATCCGAGCGCGCCCACATTCGATAACCATGCTATAAGGTCGAAATTCAGCCCTTGCAAAGTGATAAATAGTGCAGCAAAGCCGAAAATGATGAGAACCAAGCTTGCTTTAGGTATTGTCCATCTTACAAGCTCGCTCGCAATAAAAGCGATAATTGTTACCGCTAACAATACTAAACCTAGTATAAGCGTGAGCACACCATTGGGAATACCACCTAGCACTTGGTAGTAGCCAGGTATTATCAATTGAGTCCAAGCAAATAGAAGAAGAACGAGCGCGCCTAAGACTGAGTAAGCATCAGATGCGCCTTCTGCTTTATCTGAAGTCATTTTCTTTTATACCTCCTGTTTTTGCCTCGATATCAATCAACGAGACAATATAGAACTGCTATTATTTCGTTGTATGATATATAGTTTTCCACTTCGGTACGAACGCGTGTATGGTTGTCAGAACCTTTAGAAATTTTTTATATAAAGAACGGTACACGGTTGGATCTTATAGATACAATCTACATGCAGTAATCTGTATAAGAAAATTTGACAGGATCCTTTTACGAGATTTATGAAAATCAAAAAAAGGAGAGGTTAAAACCTAGCAAATCAGCCGATTACTTATCAATCTCGCTTCTTCGATTTAAAGACGACGTTTCCTAAGCTTACTGATGTTTCTATCTTTTTACACCTGTCACACCGGAGGAAATTCTGCCAATTCCATACAGAAGGAAATTAATGGAAATAATGTAGAGTAGAGTCAGCAAGCCAAGTGCTGGAAATATAATAACTACCACTGAGATTACAAAGATTGCTATGCCCACGCAAATAAGTAAACCACGTAACCAATATGGAAAACTTTTGTCAGTGCCACCAGTTCCAATCATTGCAATTCCGGTAAACAGCAAGGAGACAGCAAGGTAATAAACCAAGAATAAAGTTGCAATACCAGGATATAACAGAATCACAAGTGCAAGTATAAGTGCCAATATACCTACTATTATGTTAAGTGCTCGTGCCCCGCCTGAAAGACCCTTCTTGAATATTCCGAATAATATTCTTCCGATCCCTATGATTAGAAGAGCAATCGTAAGTATTACGATTAACGTTAAGATTGCAAGCCCAGGAAACGCTAGAACTACTATTGCTAGTAAGATGGCGATTATACCAAAGACTACATCAAGTGCTCGTAACCAACTTGGATATTTCTGTACGCTCATAGTGAACTTCACGCTCCATATTCTAAATGATTTTACATTAAAGTGAGTTTATACTTATTTGTGACTTAAAAAAATAGTATGTTCTGGCAAGAAAAGTATTATAAAAAAATAAAAGAAATTCGTAAAATATGTCTGATGCAACTATTGAGTTATCTGGAGGAGTCATCGGTTTTAAAGATGAAATTGCTATCATTCAATCAGCTATTTCTGATTTTAAAAAAACAGGGCAGAAATCAAATATAGCAATCCTCTCAGATCCTTTTGGTGGAAAGACCACTCTGATCGATGAAATAGAAAAAATAAACTCTGAAATTGTATCAAAGATTTCATTTTCGTCAATAGTTAAAAATAAAGACTCTTTGAAGGTTCTAGATCAATCAAATGAGATATTGATTGTCGACGATTGTCATTTTCTTTATATGCGCAAAATTGGAGGGTTTGCAATCATTGAAGATTTCTTAAGAATGGTACCATCTTACAATAAGTTATTCATTACTACATGGAATAGCTATTCATGGAGATACCTTATTGAAATACTTGATATTGACCAGTTTTTTCCTATCCAGATAAACCTTCCTAGATTTACAAGCACTGAAACTAAAGAACTTCTTTTATCAATGTATGATAAGGACCAAATACAATTCGTCGAAGATGCTGATAAAAAGAAAATCCGTAGTACACCTTTCTCACTATTTAGAAAAAGGCAAAAAGCAATGACAGCTGAGAACGAGGTATTTGAAAAGATTAAACAAGTTTCCCGTGGAAATCCAGGTGTTGCAAGAATAATTTTTGATAAAAGCCTTGAATCTCAAACGATAAAACCAAGTCAAATAAAGGCATTTTCATTGAGAATTAAACCGGATTTTAATGAGGCCTTTATTCTGAGTATTATCCTGTCTGTGAAATCCATTAAAAAAGATGAATTGATGGAAATTGTAGAGGCTGAAAGTCCGATAGATATGATACTTTATAAGTTATCAAAAGAGGGACTAATTGCCGTAGATGAGGAGCGTTACAGTATCATGCCTGAGGCGTTGTACAGCATAATAGATTTCCTGAAAAAGTTCAAGCTGGTGGGGTAGATGGCAGAATTCAGTCCGATTGATGTGCCACTTCTGGAAATCGACTTAATAACCATCCTTAACGCAATCTTAATCCTTGTCATCGCATATCTGTCGGCTCGTGTTATCAGTTATGTCCTTACGCGGTTTTCGGAAAGAGTAGGACGGTACAGGCTAGTCGTGAAAAACACAATTCCGATATTAAAATGGATCATTTACGGAATCGCATTATATAATATTTTTGGATCTATTTTGACTTTAACTTCTACGCAATTAATCGCAATGGCAACACTTCTAGGCGCTGCGATAGGTTTTGGTATGAAGGATCTGTTTGCCGATGCCATAGGAGGAATAGTGATTATCCTCGAAAAACCGTATCAGGTCGGGGACAAGATAAAAATAGGTCAATATTATGGCGAAGTCGTCGATATAGGAATAAGATCGACACGCCTTATGACACCAGATGACACACTTGTTTCAGTACCAAATTATTTGATTTTCACTCAGAGCGTGGCGAGCGCGACCGCTGGAAATCCTGAGATGATGGTCATCATTGATTTATTTATAGATCCCAGTTCAGACGCCGAATTTGCCATGAAAATTTTAAGAGAGGCAGTTATGACTTCAAAATATGTTTATTTGCCTAGAAAGCAGCGTTTTGCAATCTTTTTAGATGATTTTCCCTTTTATAGACGACTTAGAGCCAAGGCTTATGTATATGATTTAAGAGCTGAATTTGAATTTAAATCCGATGTCACAAGAAGAGCCTGGGGTGAGTTTTCTAAAAATAGCATCCAAGCACCGAAAGTGACTATTCTGGGAGAAGGTTTAACTAAACAATAGATTTATCAAATTACGCTCCGAAGATTTTTGTTAATAACTTTACGGTATGTGAAAATTACCTCGCGAGTAAAAAGAGAGTATATAATATTGTACTTAATGTGCGTATTCTAGTGATCCATCCTGTTTAAAATTATAATGATAGTTAGCACGATCTCTTAGCGTACTAATCAAAAACATTTAATATAAGAATGGTACATAAGGGATCACATGAAAAAGATACTCGCGATAATTCTGTGGATTATTGGCGTTATTTTGCTCTGGCTTGCAACTCTTCTATATCCATCGATATCTCTACTGATCCCATTCCCAGAAATATATCTAATGAATACATTTTACACTGTTCTTGCGCTTGGTATCATTTATATTATATTCAAGGTAATTATTGAAGAAGCGATCATCAAAAGAATAAAAGAAACTA
>JAEORY010000218.1 GCA_016840645.1 Candidatus Borrarchaeota archaeon
GCATTTTTGGAACTCTGCTATTTTTAATGATCATTTTTTACTCCAGTAAAAAGGTCGTTAGTGTTATAATTATATTAAATATTCTTAATTTGGAGGAATTATGACAAGAAAAAAGAGTTCTGCATCTGCTCGCGCCGCTGTTTCAGAAGAAGGTGCAACAGAATGCTGTGCAAAATGTGAAAGTGATATCGCAGTTCTCAGAAAAGAGATAGCTGCACTTAAGAAAGAATTGGCAAAGAAGCCTGCAGGTGGATCTGACCCTAGAGTAGATCAAGTTGTTCAAATTTTAAAAATACTTGGAAATGAAAGATTATTAAAGAAAACTGGTCTTCTATAATATAATTATGAACAAGCCTGATGCTTAGCATAAAGCCGACCTCGCCGGTGCATCAGAAGCATGCGAACAAGTCAACTCATAAAAGGAGAAAATTATGCCAAAAGTAGTAGTAACAGACGCAAGAGGCCTCGTGCAGGAAACAGGCGCTGGTATTGAAATTTTAACACACGGGGCAGTAGGCACAAAGTTTACTTCTGCAACAACTTTAATTAATGTAGGAGCTAACGACACAGCACTTACAATTGTACAACCTGCTAATACTTTATTAGTTGATGTTGGTGTGGTTTTAACAAAAGCTATTGCTGGTTCATCTGGTATTGTTCAAGTAAAAGTAGGAACTACTAACGATGGTGCTCAGATTTGCGCAGCATCAGATTTAATGTCAGGAGCTACGGCTGCTGCTGTAGGTTCTGGCATTTCTCTTGTAAATAAGAGCGAAGGTGCTGCAACTCTTTCTTTTGCTGCAAACTCACCTCAGTATACAGCTACTGAGAGAACTTTACACATCAGAATTGAAGCAAGTGCAGCAATTACTGCTGGTGAAGCTGTTGCCTTTATTAAGTACATGAAACTACCTGCATAAAGAAAAATATTTTCTTTAAACAACTCAAGCAGCTCTTTTTAGGGCTGCTTGTTTTGTTTCTAGGACACTTTAAACGCAAACCACCTATCTATATTAGCAAGCAAACAATGTTTAACAGGAGTCATCTGTGAAGGTCCCAGCAGCCCTTTTAAGAGAGATCATTGCCTCACTTGTGGATGAAGAAATAAGAAAGGTCAAAGGTGGCTACAAAGTCTATCCAAAGAAGCCGCAAAAAGGCAGAAAAACTCGAAGAGCACTTTCTAAGAAACCTATGTCGCGTGAAAAAGCATTACGTCAGCTCCGAGCAGTTGAGCGTAACAAAGCTCTTAGCGAAGGAAACTCAGACGATGGGTATTCTATACCATCAGAAGAAGTTGACAAAGCCATTGACAGAGCATTAAAGTTTTTTGGTTTAGATAGCAATCAGTTTCTTAAAAACTACCTTAGAGAAATCGCAAGAGTTGAGTCTGGTGGTGACCCAACAGGGGGAAGTTCTTTTACACATCACAAAGTAAATCCATTTCAGCTAACAAATTCTTCTATTAATAACTCTAAAACTAATATAAATTTAAAAAAGTGGAGATCTATTTTTTTTGAAAATAGAAAAAAGCTGTCTGGAATAGAAGATGGACTCAAGATAGAAGATTACGACAATAGTCAAATTAAAGAAAATATTAAATCAGGTGCGATATTTGCGCTTTTACATGTTTTGCACATGACACGATCTTTTTCTCCAGATAATATAAAAGAACTACCTTCGATGAAAGAAAGAGCACAAATGTGGAAAAGAAGATACAATTCTAGCCTCGGCGGCGGCGCTGTGGATCACTATTTAAGGAAAAATAATGAAAATTAGTAGAAAAAATCTTAGAGGTCTTATTTTTGAAACGATTAAAAAGCAAATAAAAGAAGACACTGTTGATAACGTTATTAAGCAAAGTCAAGAAAAAATTGGTGATCACGTTTCAGGTGGTATGAGTAAAAAATTTGAGTCAATGTCTCTTAGAGCTGCTCTTGGAGAAATTTCAAAAATACATAAAAAAGATATTGAAGATATAATGATAGAATTTGACATAGGTGTAAAAGAAGAAATGGAGCATACAGATTCTATTTTAATAGCATGTGAAATTGCTTTAGATCACCTCGTAGAAGCGGGCGATTACTATACAAGACTGGAGGCAGCCGGTCTATGAAACTCATAATGGAATCGTGGAGAAAATTTCTTAAAGAAGCTGCTAAAGGTCTTGTGTGTCCTGCTGCAGCTAAAGATATAGAACTAAACACAAAAAATAGAGACAGTACTATTAAAAAATTTATGTATGGTCCGCTAAACATAGATGAGCCTGGTAATTACTGGCAAAAAGTTGCTAAAAAATGGAAAACAACCGAAAAAGCAGCAAAAAAGTCCTTATGCGGAAATTGTGTTGCTTTTGATATTAGCCCAAGAATGAAAGAGTGTATGCCTGGAGAAATATCAGACAAAGACGGAGAATTAGGATATTGCTGGATGCATCATTTTAAGTGTCACTCAGCTAGAACTTGCACGACATGGGCAAGCGGCGGCCCCATTAAAGAAAATAGCGTGTCAAAAGAATGGCAAGAAAAATCAGATAAATAGGAGAAGAAATGAGCTTAAATAATCCAAAACCAGGACTTGGGTTTGTACCTGAATATCAAGTTAGCAGCTGGCCTTATTTGACTAGCTCAGATATTAGCGATGAAGTAAAAGAAATTAAGTTTCCTGGTGTCACAAGATGGCTAGTCATTCATAATGAAGCACATGGCTCATCAAAAACTTTGAAATTGGGCTTTACAGAAAACTGTTTTCTTCCTTCTAACTCTAATTTTATGACACTTCATGCAGGAGAAATTACTCCTAGATTTGAAGTTAAATGTACGTCTTTATTTATAAGTTCTTCTGACAGCAATGTTACTTTTGATGTTTTTGCAGGCTACACAGCAATCGATAAAGATCAATTTCCAATTTTGACTGCATCGAACGGATTTGAAGGCGTCGGATAATTTTTGTCAATCAAAACTCTCGAGAATATATATAAAGACTAACCTTGTCTGGAGACTTTTGTGGCAACATTTACTACTACGACTGCACCCACACCCTTCGGAATATTTGACGCTGACTCTGATTTTTCTACAGAAGCAGATCAAATGGTTACATTTGTTAAAAGAAAACTAGGCGACGATGTCCTAAGCGTTGAGCTCACAAAAAAGCAAATTTGGGGCAACATGGAAGAGTCTTCTCTAGAATACAGTTCCATTTTAAATCAATATCAAGCAAAGTCACAGCTTGTTAATTTTCTCGGTTTTGCTACAGGTTCTATGACCGGTGCAGAAGAAAAATATGTGCGTGATAATCTTGAGTACTTAACAAGATTTGCTGAGCCTTATGCTATGGAAGCAGGGGTCGGAGGATCTTACAATACAAGGTCTGGTTCAATTGAACTAGAAATTGGTCGGCAAGACTATGACCTTTACACAGAGTTAAAAGATGAAAGCGGTACAGCAATTTTTGACAATTCTAAAGGAAAGCTTAAGATTGTTGAAATGTTTCATTTTAACCCACAGGCAGCATATAGATTTTTTGATACAACATCAGCTATCAATTATCTTAACAATGAGTTTTCTTTTGAGTCTTTTACTCCAGAAACTATTTTTTATGTTCTTCCTGTTTTTGAAGATATTTTAAGAGCAGGCCAGCTTGACCTTTCTAACAGAGTAAGAAGATCAAATTATTCTTATGAAGTATCTGGTACCAAAATTAGAATTTTTCCTACGCCTACCACAGATACAAAAAAGCTTTGGGTTCGTGTAAGACAGTATGCAGACCCAATGGATCCTGCGTATAAAGACGAAATGATTCATGGAGTCTCAAATATGTCAAATATACCTTTTGGTAATTTGACTTATTCAAGAATTAACTCAATTGGAAAGCAGTGGATTAGACAATACACACTTGCGCTTTCTAAAGAGCAATTAGGGCTAATTAGATCTAAGTTTGGTAATATACCAATTCCAGGCGGCGACGTTTCACTAAACGGCGGAGACTTAATTAGCCAAGGACGCGAAGATCAAAAAGATTTAAAAACTCAGTTAAAAGAAATGCTTGACACAATGACTTATGACAAGTTGGTAGAGATTCAGTCAACAAGAGCTGAACAGATGAACAAACAGTTGCGTTACATTCCAATGCCTATAGGTAAGGCAATAATCATGGGGTAAATTATGGGTAGATTTTTTATCACTCCTAGAGAGATAAACTTTATCAATGACGTAGCTAAAGAACTTGTAAAAGATGTTGTGGGGCAAAAAATTTATTATTTTCCAATATCTGAAGTCAAATCAAAAGTTCACGATGTTTATGAAGAATCTCCGGACAAAGTTTTTGAAAATCCAATAGAGATAGATTGCTTAGTAAAGTATCAGCCACAGGAAATTAGAACAAATAGATTTGGTTCTGAAGAATACTATACAGTAGAGGCTTATGTTCAGTCAAGAGACTTGCTAGACAAAGGAATTGAAGTGCTTGAAGGTGATTTCTTTTCATACGGTTCTACGTTCTTTGAAGTAATTAAAGGTCCTTCTTCAGATATCATCTTTGGTCAAATTGAACACAAAAGTTATATTACAATTACTGGTAAGCAGTCCAGAAAAGGTCAATTTTTGGCGAAAATATTTGGCCCAACTTCGGAAGTATATTCAGATAGTGATGCTGTGCAAGATACTTTTGTTCAGCAGAGAGGATTTAAAAAGAATAGACTGGGTGAAACAGGAGACATTAGACAACTAAGAGAAAACGGTGTTTTAGATAATCCTATTAGCGGTCCCAAAGAAGTTTCACCGAAAGGAGACCCAAGAGGCGTAGGGTCATCTTTCTATGACGAAGAGGGTGATTGATTATGGGACATCAAGTAAAAGGTGAAAAAATAATCAAAGATTTTGACGGGAATAATGCGCCTGAAGATTTTGACATTCCTTCTATTGGCATAGAAGATATTGATCGAGCCATATTTGAACTATTTGATAAAAAGTTGTCTTTTGAAGTGAATCATAAAGGTTCACTCCAAAAAGTTCCTGTTATTTTTGCGTCAGGTGAAAGGTTTGCGCTTACCAGAAGAAAAAATCCTATTAGAGATAAAGAAAATACTTTGATTTTGCCGCTTATTTCAATTATGCGTCAAAATATTGATTTTTCTCCTTCGCAGGCAAATAAAAAAACTGCAATAGCTTTTAGAGAGCAGCAAAACTATGTTATCAAATATAGACTTAGTGAAAGAGATAGAAAATATCAAAATATTATTAATAAGCAAAATATTAAAAATCAAAATAATGTGTCTTCTGCTAAAAACTTTTCTTTGACTACCCCTTCTCCTGGATCAATTGCAAAACCAGGAACTGTATCTACTAAGCGTACAGAAACCGCATCTAGATTCTCCAGCTTAGCACAGTTGAGCCTTGGTGAAGAGTTAGGAAAAAACATATTTGAAGTGATACAAGCTCCATATCCTGAATTTGTAGCTGTTACCTACGATGTAATTTTTTGGACACAGTATATGCAACAATCAAACCAGATGCTAGAAACGCTAGTAGTCAGTTTTACTGGGCAAGGAGAAGAAATTCCTATAATAACAAGTGGAGGTTATGAGCTGGTTGCTTTTTTCTCTGGGCCATTTGCCAATAGTGGGACTAACTTAGACGATTTTACTGAGTCTGAAAGAATTATTAAGCATACTTTTTCTGTTACGATACCTGGATATATTATTAACCCAAAACACCCAGGAATGCCTAAGATGTTAAGAAGTTATGTGTCGGCTCCTAACTTAAGCTTTGGAGTCAATATTGGTGATGTTGAAAGTATTAGCTATCAGCCTGAACGTAAATCAGAAACAGTCAAGAGGCATGTACTTGAAGATTTAACCAATATAAAAGAACATGAATTAGTAAGAGGAGAATCA
The DNA here is from genome assembly GCA_016840645.1 of Candidatus Borrarchaeota archaeon. Next base: position 5,891 of record JAEORY010000218.1, read on the forward strand.
AGAGAAGTTATACAAAATACTATTGTAAATCCTTTTACAAAATCAACAAAAACTGAATTTTCTAGAATAAGAACAAGAAATCAGAGAGCAGGCGAAACTGTTGCGTCCTCTGAGATAATTGAAGAAATTGAAGAAATTGAGACATAATTAAAATAGATGTTTAGCAAAGACAAACATAGTTATAATAGGATTTTTTAGGAGTAATTGATGGCAGAACAAACTTTCAGATCTCCGGGCTTTTTTGAGCGTGAAATTGATTTAACTCAAAGAACAACGGAAATTGTAGGAGTCCCTGCAGGCGTTATAGGTACTGCACAAAAAGGACCGGCTTTTGTTCCTGTTACCGTCGGGTCGTTTTTAGATTTTGAAAATAAATTTGGTTCATTAGATCCAGAAAAATTTGGGACTTACGCAGCCAACGAATGGCTTAAAAACAGGACAGCTTTGACATATGTTAGAGTTTTAGGTGCAGGAGCAAATAGCACAACTACAGACATATCGAATACTCAGACTGCAGGAACTGTAAAAAATGCAGGTTTTAAACTTTCTGGATCGAGATCAGACTCAGACAATAGGTACAACGGGACAGTTCAATTTCTTGCTGCAAAACACAATCCACGTGACAACGAAGCTTTTGGAATGCCTTTATTTACTGACAACCAATCGGTGAATGGAGCCGTTGATGTGCACCTAATCAGAGCAATGCTAATGACTGCATCAGGCTCTAGATTTGAAGTTTTAGACCATGATGCTTTTTATACAGGAACAACTACTACAGATGATACAGCAAAGATAAGAAGTTTTGATGGAACTCCTGAACAAGGTATGTTTAAGCTTG
>JAEORY010000004.1 GCA_016840645.1 Candidatus Borrarchaeota archaeon
TATATAACCCTACAGAGACTGTACAACGTCTTTTAAATCAACCCAAACTCTCAGATCAAGAAAAAGAAAGTATTTCTTTTGTTAAGACTCTTGATGAGGGAGTTGTTGGTAATTCAATTGGGATTTCTGGTTCTTTAATGGTCGGATTACATACACAAAAATCTGATATGGATATCGTAGTTTATGGTATGGACGCTTCCTATAAAGTTCATAAGTGTTTAACTGAGCTTATGGCTGAAAGAAAACACAATGTGCGTCCTATGACAATTGATGAGTTGCAGGATCTCCACTTTTTCAGAAATCAACAAACAGAGTCGGCTTTTTCAACTTTTGTACAGTTAGAAAAGAGAAAACATATTTCTGGTATGTACAACAATCGAGAGTTTTTTATGCGCTTTGTAAAAGCTCCTTCTGAAATAGATGAGAAATACCAAGACTATCATTATGAAAAAGTTGGCTTTGCCGTGGTGAAAGGTAGAGTTGCTGATGATTCTGAAGCTATCTTCACACCATGCAAATACTTATTAGAAGACACAAAAACTATTGAGGGCGTCCAAATAAAAGATATTCGCGAGATAATTTCATTTAGAGGGCGATTTTGTGAACAGGCACAAAAAGGAGAGACATTTGTTGCCTGTGGAAAAATTGAAAAAGTGATAAGAAAAGATGGAACTGAATGGTATCAAATGATACTTGGAGAGCGTCGGGATGATTATTTCATGCCGATTAAGTTCTTTGAACCTAAGCCCAAGCCTGTCGGTGTAATTTCATGAACTTATTTTCAAATCGGGGCTATTTTGCTGACAGAGATTTTATTCGGACGAAAGAAGGTTTCTTTTGGGTTGTAGTAGGATATACACATCCACCAAATCGTATTATCGCTTACCTTAAGTATATCCCGAGCTCAACTTCTGGAAAATGGAAGGATGGAACAACACCTCTTTAAAGAGTGCTTCCATATTATTCTGCAACAACCGTTGGGGATACATTTGGTTTTTTACGGCAAGAATATCCCGAATATCTCTTTTTCTGTCCAGTAAATCAGATTGAGATGTCTAATGTTCCTTATAACAAGATTGATAGATATTATATTCCCGAGGAAAAACACCAGAGTTTCTTAAAGAAGAACTCTTTAGACAGTCTGCAAAAAAAGGCAGTGGATCTAACCAAGCAACTATCTCGCCTAAGTGGTGTCCCTTTAACATCCTTTGGAATTATTGGTTCCATTCTTCTTGATATTCATAATCCTGCTTTTTCTGATATTGATGTCACTGTATATGGATCAAAGAATGCCTATAAGGTAAAGAATACATTGCTAGAATTAACAAAAGAAGATGGCCCTTTTTCAAAAATGTCAACTGAGTTTTTGAAAAATTGGTGCGAATCAAGAGCACAAGTACTTCCATTAGATGCGAATGAATTAGAAAAAATCTTCCATAGAAGGTGGAATGTTGGAGTGTATGATAAAACGAGGTTTAGCGTTCATCCTATCAGAACCAAAGAAGAAATTCGTGAACAATACGGGGACGCAAAATACGAACCATATGGATTTGTTAAGATTAAGGCACAAATAACAGATAATTCAGAGGCGATCTATCTTCCATGCAAATATAAACTCTCTAATGTAGAAATATTAGAAGGCTCAAAGACCTTAGAAGTCGACATCACTGTTGAAGAACTTGTTTCATATGAGGGGTTGTATTGTGACCTCGCGGAAAAAAACGAATACGTTCTCGCTTTTGGGAAGCTAGAAAAAGTGATTTACAGAAATAAAGAAGCGTTCAGGGTCTTGATTGGCTCAATAGATGCACATTCTAAAGACTACATAATTCCACTAATTTAGACCATCAAAAGAAAAAGCCTCGCTATTCTACATTTAGTTTAAGATTTTCACCAAAAGACTTTTCATTAGGTTTGAAAAATTTTTCAATAGGACTTACCATTTCGAATTTTAAGCTAATGCTGGGAAAAACAATGTTTGCAGATTGGACTAGTAGATGGGAGAATCTCATTACTGAACAAAAATCGAGAATGTATGTTGTCAAACCAGAAGATGGTAGTTTAACAGAAGCAGTTGTTAAACAAGAAAATTTGAATTCAGTATCTGTAGTTTTGATTGTAGATATTGTTGCTCGTGCAATTTGGATATGGCATGGAAAAGATGTAGGTCCAAAAGATAAATTTGTTGGCGCAAGAGCAGCCAGAGCACTACGAAGTGTAGTAGGTCCAAAATTTCGTACTATGTCTCCAATAGGTGAAGGCGAAGAAACTTCAGATTTTTCAAAAGTATTTGAATCTGCTGGTGGGGTATCAGAAGAACCTTCGGCGCCACCCGTTCAACTTGAGGATGTACCAGAAGAACACTTCACGCCACCCGTTCAACTCAATGAAATAACTCCTCCTGTAGAAGAAATTAAAGAAGTCATAAATAGCGTTCAGACCGATACATCTGTTCAACCCGTGACACAAACGACTGAATCGAAAAGTGAAGAACCATCTGAGGTCACTCTACCATCTATGGATCCTGAAAAGGTACGTGATTTAGCGTCGTTAATTATTTCAGCTACGTTAAAACAAATTTATCGAGTTGAACCAATAACAAGTAGAACTAAGATACATGATTTATTTCGCGTTAGTCAAGAGGGCGTACAATTGTGTAAACTAAAGATTCAAATGCAAAGTACGGCTATTAGCGTTCTAGAGGCCATTTTTGATGAAAAAGAAGAGGAAGAGAGCTTCTTTGAAGAATTAACTGATTATTTAGAAATGTTGCAAAAAATATCTTTAAGTAGATAAAGCGCTTCTTACCTTTTAATTAATATCACGAGCCTATTTCTATTTGCCATTTTATTATACATGAGGGTTCACCTTGCAATTAAATGGTCTAAAAGGTCAAAACCAGTTAATAAACAGAGGTATTCCTTTTACATTTCTATTAGTTTTCGTTGGACTTATGACTTTCACATTCTTTTTTGAGGCATATCTTCTCGCGTTTTTGGTGTTTGGTCCAATAGTTTTTGCACTGGCGTGGTTTTTCTATGGCTATCTAAGAGTGAAACCGTTTCATATCCCCCTTAAGCTAATGTTTCTCGTAGGATATGGAGGCGCTTTTATCATATTTACAACTTTAATACTCAACCAGCTTGGGGCACTTAATGCTATAGTAGGCATTCTACTCATCGACACCATAGTCGCCCCCGAATTGTGGCTCACGATACTATCAGTTGTGGTGGTCGCTCCCCTAGTAGAAGAATTCACGAAAGCACTTCCTAATATGTTGTTCTACTGGTCAAAAGAACGTAGTGTTTCTGGGACGGGTGAGATTAGTTTAGGCGAAAGAAAAGGGATGCTATATAGCGAGTACAGAGGCGTGTTCTTCGGAATAATGACAGGAGGAATTTTTACTGTACTGGAAACTTATCTCTACGTTTTTGTTAATTTACCCGCCTTTGGAGTAACAAGCCTCTTTCAATATTGGTTCCAAGTAGTTCTTCGGAGTAGTGCTCCGGTGCACATTGGCGGTGCCATACTGACAGGATACAGTTTAGGAAAATCAGATCGTCTAAGACAAAAAGTAGACTCCCGCTTTTTGGCACTAAAGACGTTTTTTATGTACTATATACTGGCAGTTATGCTCCATCTCGCATGGAATGGGTCAAGCGTGTTGTTGGATTTGCATTTACCTGATGGATTTGCATTTGATATCGCTTCACTCGCAGTCTTTGCGATTCTTGGCATTTTAGTGTATGTTATTGGATTTAAACTCATGAAAAACAGTTTAGATATAGCCAAAGACTTTTCTAGTTGTGAGAGATGTGATCTAAAATATTCCTCAGAGTTAGAAAGTTGTCCGCACTGCGTGAAAAACCTAAAAGTAGTTAAAAAGATGCCTTCTGAAATGGGCTCGTATAAGTTTTGTGAATCCTGCAATGAAAAGTATTCTATAACAGATGACTTTTGTAAAAAATGCGGCCAAAAACTTTCTTCTATAGAAGACATAGACACACAATTTGTAGAAAAAAAGCCTCAATTACTAGCAATTTCGACGCTTTTAATGCTGATGCTAAATATCTTGTTAGGGTTTGCCTTAGTTCTTGGAGGTTATCTCCTCGTATTATTGGCGGCAACAACAGGTGTTTCTGGGGCTGTTGTGTTGGCAAGCTTTGCTTTGCTTATTGGTATTCTCTCATTTGCAGGAGTATTGGGCGTATTTTTCCGATGGTATTCAGGATGGTACATTTCAATACTGTTTGCAATCACTATCGTGGCATCTGTTATACTCGTAGCAAGTTTCGGAGTAGGCTTCTTAATCATTACAACAGGATTAACGCCTTTAGTTGGTCTTGCACTAGGATTTGGTGGTTTCGTTGTAGTAGCTATTCTCTTAATTCTCTTCTTCGTCTTCACAAAAGAAGAAGATTTCCTTACAATGCGTTTCAGTGTAATGTGAGGCTTTGCAGCATTTTTAAAGAGAATAGAACTTCCCTCTCTACAGTAGTTCCTTGTTAGTTAGTGGGTGTGGTCAAGTACACTTCTTCTATTTTTCTTATGGATGACGAAACGCCCTTCGAAGCCAACGAGTGCTCGCTTCCAGTGAATTATTAACAACAGCTGGGTCGTATAGTATAGCAATATACTGCAACCAAAGAAATACAAAAGCAGAAGGCCAAGGAAGAAGACCTTTCAAAAACATCACTTGTGCTTCAGATAATACTGGATGTCTTCTTTTTATCTTAGAATATTCTGGAGGTTTCAAAATAACATGCGCTGAAATTAAGATTAAAGTAAATTTTAACACCTTAATTGGGTATTTTGGGCTTTTCTTCGATATAATTGGAGTTTTTTTGCCTTGGATGAATGTATTTTATTACGACTATTATTACAGCTATTACTATGGCTGGGAATTCATTGGTCTTTTCGGTATTGGGATTTTTTCTGTAATTGGTAGTTTTCTTGCATTGATTGGCTTACTTAAAAAGCAAAAGTGCCTTTGGCTATTGGAGGATTGTTAAACATTTACAATGCGGGAGGTGTGATGGCTTTTTTGGCATTTTGGTATCTCCCAGAAGTATTAGGCATTGGTGCAATTATTTGTTTAATCGCTGGATTAGTGCTGTTAGTTGCTGCGTTCCTACCGGATGTCACAAGCCATCAAACGATGAACTATACGAGTTACCAAATGTCATCCGTCAGCAACATCGTACCTGGATCCACTCGCGTTGAAAATAACTCTGCTTCCCTCACGCAACCAAACGAATCTCCGCCATCACATTATCTTATCCGGTACTGTAGGTTCTGTGGAAAGAAATTGTATTAGTTGTCGACTACTGGTCTTAACAAAAGTTCATTGATCGCCTCCTATACTTTTTTCATGTGGAGGTCGTCTATATAGGATATCTTCAATATATGCCCTTAGAGGTTCAGCGACACTCCAGGCCTGAGAAATGCACCCTCGTGCAACATGTGGATATTCTCCGTCAAAGATTTCGCTGATGCTACCAAGTCCAGCATGCCTTTCTTGGACAATATAAGGCTCCAAAAATGTCTCTAAGGCAAATTTTCTCCATTGGGGTTTATATTTATTAAGCTTGACAAAGGAAGTTATGAATGGCCCCAATAGCCAACCCCAGACTGTACCTTGATGATATGAGGAGTCTCTTTTCCATCGATCGCCTTCATATGCTGGCACATATCTTGGATCTTCTGGAGAAAGGCTTCTTAATCCATATGGGGTAAGTAGTTTTTCCCATACCTTATCAAGGATAAGTTTTTGTCTCTGATAGTCTAAAAGTGGGAAGTCCATAGAAATTACAAATAGTTGGTTTGGTCGAATAGAGGCATCCTTTTCATCTTTATTTACTACATCGTAGAGACAATTAGCTTGTTCGTTCCAAAAAGTCTTCTCAAAACTATTCTTTACTTGACTCGAAAGGGCAGTATAACTAGCTAATGATATAGTATCTTTAAACCTACGAGATAAATTCTTCATTATTTGTAGAACATTATACCAAAGCGCCTGAATTTCAACAGCTTTGCCCTCACGAGGCGTAACGTTCCAGTCGTCAATTCTTGCATCCATCCATGTCAATTGGGGTCCATGTGAAAGAAGCCCATCAGTCTCATCCATTTTGATATTAAAATCGGTTCCGTTAATATGGGCATTTATGCATCTCTTTAAAACTGGCCAGAGTTGATTTCTAACAAAATCAAAATCATTTGTGTATTTCAAATATTGATAGACTGCATAGATATACCACAAAGTACCATCGACTGTATTATACTCCTCTCCTGACGTCACAGTAATTCCTAGATCTAAAAATCGATTTGGGATTAATCCATTTTTACAATATTTGGCAAAAGTAGATAGAATTAGTTGTGCTTCTTTATATCGTCCTGTGACAAGCAATAATCCAGGTAGCGAAATAAACGTATCTCTCCCCCAATCTGAAAACCAATGATAGCCTGCAATAACTGTATTTCCATTCGTTCTCTTTACAACAAAAGACCTTGCCGCTCTAATCAACCATTTTAACCAATCTGTTTTAGCTGCAGCATCATGTAATTTATAGAATTCATCTAGAAATTCTGTTATTTTATATTTCTCAAATTCGAGTAAGGCCTCCCAGTCTGTGTTTTTCTGTATGTTTAGTTGTTTCATAGTAGTTGCTTCGGATTGTGAAGTATCTGTAGCAAAAGCAATGATATGTACTGTTTCCCATGAGGCAGGTTCTACTTCTATGGAAAAACTTCCTGGAGAGTAATTATCTTCAAGAAAAGCTTCGCCACGGCGTTCTTCAAGGGGATACTTTAGATTTGAGTACCATCTTTGTTTTTCAGGTAAATTACTTTCCTGATAACTGCACCAATCTGAGAAAAGAGACAAATATGGGGCATCTGTGTATGTTGCAACAATATTTACATAATTTTCCTCTATTTCTTGTTGAAATTTCCAGTTAATTTCATCTAAACGCGTAATATGATGAAAGGATCGTGAATTTATCAACGGATAAACTACAAAACGAAGTTTTTCGTCATCTAAATTCAGAATTCGGTATTGAATGATTGTAGCATTTTTTTGATGTATCATGCTAATACGTTTTTGGACATTTACCCTGTTGTTACTAAAAAGACTGCAAGGAAAATAAGCGAGTACAAAATTCTTAAGATGCTTGTAACCTTCAGGATATATTGTATCTTTGTAAAAATTTGTTGAGAGTTTGAAAACCCTGTTAGCCTGAATTATTTCTTCCTCAAGTTTATTTAAAAGCACTGTTCTTTTTAATGGGGGTTTCATAGATGCAACAAGCAGTCCATGATATTTTCTAGTATTTGCACCAAGTATAGAAGATGAAGCGTATCCGCCAATAAAATTGGGGACAATCCATTCAAAAGAAGAAGCAACTTGCAAAGCTGTCATATCAAATTGCGAGGGGTCATATCTTAACTCTACTCTAGACATGATCCGTTACTCTAATTATTCTAGCATAAATAACTATGCTTCAAGGTAGTCTATAAATCTGAAATCATCCAAACAAAAAGATTCAGAATTAATGTATGATTGTCCTCAACACGTATCACTTGATCGTGAAAAAAATTGGGTGTTCCAATAGCCACAACCTTTCCAGTTTTAACCGTAGTGGTGGCTATAATCGGCACATGTGGGATACCAATGTCTATCCAGTCCTCTTTGCCAAAAAATCCAGTCTTATCTGAAAAATCTTTTTTATTCACATCTCTATTAATTGCTTCAACTGAAGCCTTATTATCAGAATAGGCTATATTCTTCATTTTTCTTGTTCTAGTGAGTAGACTACAGCCCACAGGGTATATTAAGCGTTTTACGCCTAGAGTGACTTGATTCTCTATTATATCTGTGATAATCGGCCATGTTGCCTTTCCAACATTGTTTTGATTATCAATAACTCTATCTGATTGAAAAATAATACCGAAATGTTTCCCCAGCTCACTTAAATTGTTGTTCCAATTGAGATCTCCACCATTTCCACTTATAATCCAAAGACAGCCACCATCTTCCACAAAACTAATGTATTCGATAATATCATCAATCGAAAAGGGCTTTTTTGGATGGCCTAGCACTACAATGTCGAAATCACTAAGTTCCATATTATTTCGTGAAGAATATAGTTCTAAAGGGAAATAACTTAACCATGGAACTGTTAATAAGTCTCTAAAGTCAGAATAATAAGGTAATTCGATTTTCAGCGTTTCTTGATGCTCAGAAGTGAATAGAACCTTTCGGAATTCGACCATGCTAGCACTTCTCCTTTTCTATACTAAAACATTTTCAAGATTTTTTATTCTACCTTCCTTTTTTCCTGTTTTGTTTCTTCAACCGATTTAACATACTCCTCACTTACAAACTCAAGTATATCTTCAATAAAATCTTCTAAAGCCTCTTTAACAGTTTCAGATATTAGAATTCGTAATTCATCAGTAGTCAGATCTTTAATCTTTGTTCCCATAAACAATCACCTTACTTCCTTTGCTAGAGAAATTGTTCTAATAACGATATGCTTTTTAGTTCTATGACTATAAAAAGTATAAACAAAGGAAAGAAATTAATCAAATAACGAGGTTGAAATTATTATGTATGCTGAGGGAGCGCTTGGTGGATTAGCAGAACTTTTACCCCAACTAGCGACTTTTGTTATTAAAAAAGGAAAACCGGTGAACCTTGAAGAACGATCTGAGAAGGAACGCCACATTTTTACTTTTATAGACCGATACGATGAAATTACGCCACAAGACATTCTGAAACGCGAAGAGCATGCAGAATTTGGAATTAGACACGTACCTGCTGAACATATCAAATTCATGATCGACAATTCGGTCGTTTCTGCAATAGAACAACTGTATAATGCGGGAACTATTTCTTCAGATTCTGAAGATTTCAAACCAAAACTCAAAGAATTTCGTGGCATTTCTCAGAAACTAGAATACCTTCGATTTTTACCACGTCTTGACATGGACGTTTTACGAGAAGAAGGACGATTAATGGAATTACGCGATAAATCATTAGAAGAACTTAAGCTGTTTAATTTATCTTATGATGGACCTGACTTCACAATGGAAAACATACTTGAGTCCGTTTCGGAGTATACAAGTTGGATGCACCTCTTTAAGCTAATTCCTAAACTAGTTGCGAAAGGAGTATCCATCAAAGACATGATTGAAAAGACACATGAAGTTACTGATAAATCGGTAGATGCACAACCAATTGCCACGCCTGCTGAAAAACTCAAATCGATAGAAAATACTCTTGAAACAATCCTTCAGGGTTTTGATGAAGGTATTTTTGAATCAGATATTCCTACTGAGGATGTACTTAGAGTGATTCAAGAGATCCTTGATATACTTAGAATCCAAATGAGCAATCCGACTTCGTATATAGAAATGTATGAAGTCTTAGGAAAAGGTGGTTTTCGACATTCTCCACGCTTCAAAAAACTCAATAGCCCCACGTATTTAGTCGTGAACACCGAAGCTGCAAAGCAAGTGTTTTTTCTTGATTGATGCAACAATAAGAGTTGTTTTCTAGCTTCTATAGATATACTTAACATAATAAAAAGAAAAAAAGAAAAATAGGATGACTTTAAGAGTAAAGGTTTACAATCATTTCTGGTTTTTCACCTTCATTCTGACAGCAACTAACGCAATAACTGTAAATGCACTCACAGTTAGGGTACCTAAACACAAGGGTTGTCCTGTTGGTGCCTTGGTTGTTTCGGTTACATCGGCTCCTGGATTTATGTTCAATCCATCTAAATAAAGAATGTCACCAGAATCTGCACCATCCATTGTTATAGCCCATACCATGTATGTTATCGTGTCAGTGTCGGTTAAGCCACCGTAACTATGCGAACCATCGGCTGTTGTCTGTGTGTATTGTTGCCAAGTATTCAAAGATTGATCAGAAATGTCAATATGAAATACTATCGCATTACCATAAACGTCAGAGGTTTCAAGTAGTTTTAGTTCAAATATCCAGTTAGTTGTACTCGTTCGATACACCCACACAGTTAAAGAGTTAAAATCACCCCATTGAAAAGCTGACGATAATGCTCTTCTTTTTTGATAATGGAGCGAGACTGTGGTTAATTTAATAGAATATGAGCCAACCTTCACGTTACTGGTCTCATCAGCAATCGTTCCACCGAAGCCTGAAGGTGTATCGTATTCACTCGCACTGTGCTCTGTTCCTTCTTCCAAGAATGAAATTGGTTGTCCCGTTGGTATCTCTGTTGTCTCTTGTGCTAAGCTTATGTTCAACCCATCGAAATAAACGATATCATCAGGATCTTGGCCATCCATAGTCATAGTAAACGTGTGATATTTAACGTAATCATCGTCGGTTAATCCGCCGTAACTTGAAGAAGCGTCTGCTTTTGTTTGTGTATACTTCTTCCACGAATCGAGCGATTGATCAGAAATATCGATATGAAAGACTTCCGCATTATCGTAAATATCACTGCTCTTAATGAGTTTGATCTCAAAACGATCATTAGTGGCGCTGGTACGATATACCCATACTTCTAGTGAGATAAAATCACTCCATTTAAAATATGAAGATACTTCTCTAAGAGCTGAAAAATGCGCATCTTTAGCGATGCATTTTAATGATTGAGAACCCGTTTTAACAATTGAACCTTCATCCTCAACTGTTCCCTCAAATCCGCCAGTAAACGCATATTCGTTCGCATTACCTTCGGTACCCTCATCCTCAAGTAAAACTGCTTCACTCACTTGCGAAAGACCAACAAAAAGAAGAAAGACGAGCAAAATACAACATACCTTTCTTAGCAATTTCATCGCGTGCCCCCTCTTGAAAAATTTTATAGGTCGTATATACGATACCCGATTATATATACCTTCTAGAAGGTTGAGTACTAAACGAAAAACGTGAGATATGCTCTTTTCTTTATCAATATTTTATTCTACCAGAAACCCATTGGAAAAACCTATTTTCAGGTAGAACATATCACACAAGCAATAGGCGAAGAAAAAACTTTCTACCTACTTTGACTCACTGGTGGCAGAAGAAGATTTCTTTTCCCAATAATATGTGGTGGTAGGAGAAACAGATATCTTCTAGTTTTAAATCGTTAAATTCGTTTCAGGTTGCCAAATAAATTTTCCTGCTTCCACAACCAAGATAACCGAAGCACTCACTGCTATGATTATAACCCATTCTGCTAAGGTTAGCGGTGCGGTGTTGAATAATGGCTGAAGAAAAGGTACATATATGACTGCTAACTGCATTACAATTGAAGAAGCAACTGCTAGAAGTAGCCATGCATTGGTAAAAAGACCCAGTTTTGTAATAGAATGTTTTTCTGAGCGGCAATTAAATGCATTAAACATTTCGAACATAACTAACATTGTGAATGCAATTGTCTGAGCTTTTTGAATTGTTGCCCCGCTGTTTACAGCCCATGTATATACAGGAATGATGCCTATTGTGATTAAAATCGCAACTGAGGCAATTAGCCAAAGAACTCGCCTCGTAAATACACTTTCAAGTGGATCTCTCGGTGGCCGGTGTAATACATCTGGATCTCGTGGATCTATACTTAGTGCCAATGCAGGAAGTCCATCCGTAGTCAAGTTTATCCAAAGAAGTTGAATTGCAATTAAAGGAAGTGGAAGTCCCATTAAGCTAGCAACGAGTAGTAAAAGAATTTCACCGGCATTACAACTAAGTAAATAAGCCAAATATTTCTTAATATTATCAAAAATACCCCTTCCTTCTTCTACTGCAGCTACAATAGTGGCAAAGTTATCATCAGTAAGAATCATATCACTAGCTTCTTTTGATACATCAGTTCCAGTAATACCCATTGCTACACCAATATCTGCCATTTTTAATGCAGGTGCATCATTTATTCCATCTCCTGTCATGGCAGTAATGTGTCCACCCTTCTGTAATGCACGTACTATACGCTGTTTATGTTCAGGTGAAACACGTGCATAAACCGATACCTCTTCTACCATATTTTCAAACTCACTATCTGAAAGTTTATCCAGTTCTGAGCCTGTTAAAACAAGATCATTGGATTTTAAAAGATCAATTTCCTTAGCTACTGCCATTGCTGTGAGTTTATGATCGCCAGTAATCATTGTCGTCTTGATACCTGCTTGATTGCACTCTTGGATCGCCTGTTTGACTTCCTCCCTTGGCGGGTCTATCATGCCTTCGAGACCAATAAAGCAGAACCCATTTTGCAAATTATCCTCAGAAATATCCTGACTTTTTGATAAATGCTTGTACGCTACCGCTAATACTCTTAAAGCCTCAGAAGCCATATTTTGATTGGTCTGTAAAATGTTTTTCCTATTTTCTTCATTTAAAGGTATGCTATGACCATCTCCATACACATCCGAACACATATCTAGTATAATCTCGGGAGCACCCTTGAGAAATGCTACTAAATCGCCATCGGCATTTGAGTGAACAGTAATCATCCTTTTACTTTCCGAAGTAAAAGGTATTTCCCAAACGCGTGGATACTGCTTCTTGAGATCTTGTTGCCACAAACCCGCCTTTGCTGCAGCGACTATTAGTGCGATTTCCGTAGGATCACCGAATAATGAAAACTTATCTTGTGAGGCAGTATCTATTTCAAAGGACGAATTAGCACATAACGCTGCACTTTGAAGCAAAAGAGCAAGGGTCGACCCTTCATTGGGGTTAATTGCCCCTCCTTGAAACAGAAAGTCTCCTTGCGGATCAAACCCGACTCCCGTTACATCAATTATTTTTGAGTTTGTAAAAATCTTTGAAACGGTCATCTCATTTTTAGTAAGCGTCCCAGTTTTATCACTACAAATGACCGTAGTACAACCCAGCGTTTCAACGACTGGCAATTTTCGTACAATGGCATGTCTTCGCGCCATTCGCTGGACACCGACAGTCAAAGCTACTACTACCACTGCGGGGAGCGCTTCTGGAACTGCTGCTACCGCTAACGAAACTGACCAAATAAAAATCTCTACCAAAAGTGCTTGATTTAAGAGTGCAAAATTGAACCCAGTCTCGTGATAGACAAGTATCAAGGCAACAAAAACGACCACAACAATGCAGAGGATTCCCAACCATTTACCAATGTAATCAAGTCGTTGTTGAAGAGGCGTTTGCCCTTCTTCGGCGGTTTGGATGAGTTTTGCTATTTTACCAAACTCGGTTTCCATTCCCGTTGCTACAACAAGTCCAGTTCCTCTTCCATATGCAACAGTAGTGCCAGAATATGCCATATTTGTCCGATCTGCTAGAGGCATATCCTTCTCAAGAGGTAGTATAGACTTGTGGACTGAGACAGATTCACCAGTAAGCGATGCTTCGTCCATCTTGAGGTTAATTGCTTCGATCAGACGAATATCTGCTGGAATTTTGTTTCCCATTTCGAGAAGAACTATATCACCAGGAACTACTTCCCTTGAAGGGATTTCTTGAGTAATACCATCACGTCTAACACGCGCAACAGGTGCTGCAATTTGTTTTAGCGCTTCTATTGCTTTTTCTGCTCTAAATTCTTGGATAAATCCAAGAACAGCTACTGCAATAATAATCGCGAAAATTACTGTTGCGTCAAGCAACTCCCCTAAAAAAGCAGAAATGGCAACTGCTGCTAATAAAATAATAATCAAAAAACTCTTAAATTGTTCTGCAAATAGAAGAAAAACGTTTTTTTTCTTTCCTTCTTCAATTTCATTGTAACCTGTTTGTAGGAGACGACTTTCTGCATCTTCGCAATTTAAACCATCCGTCTTAGAGTTTAAAACTTCTAAACATTCTTCAACTGATGATACGCTGTGATTCACTTGAGACTCTTGTATTTTCAACGATATAGCACCAGAATGTCATTATTACTTTCAAGTATTATATGAGAATATAAATTAGCGCTTCTAATAAGATGAAATATGGCGCAAAAGAAGTTCGCCAAACTTATTAAAGTTTTTGGAAGCAGATTATCAATCTTCTTCGGATTGACTGTAGGGACTCTAAAATCACACTTCACGGCCAATTTAACAGCCTCATAGGTTACAAAATTTAATATTCATTTGCATAAATTGTGCAAAAAACACATGTTTCAGCCATCCCGGAGAAAGGTTTTTATATTTGATATCTCTACTATTATGTAGAGTCATCAATTGAATACTGCGGAGAAATTTATGGAAAGTTTTAAAAACAATGTCGAGACATCAATATTATTATAGAATTGATAATATATCAGAAAAAAAACTATAAAACTCGGACGTGAAAATAATGAAACTTCCCTGCAAAAACGTTCCGTTAATTTATTGTATCTATGGTATTTGCGATGCATGTACTTATTGTCATAAAACTAATTTAGCTCCCCCAGAACCGCAAACGCAAAGAGTAGCAACCGCCTAAAAAACTATTGGCACGGCGTTAAGCCGTGCCTCCTCCCCCTTTACTTCTCTTTTTCCTGCTCGTCATTATTTTGCGCCTCATTTAATTTTGGAAGAGTGATAGCACAACTGTTTTTGTGAACTACCATGCAACAAGTTGTATGGCTTCCTGAATCATTCATTCCCCAACGGGACATGTCAAACAGGCTCTACGGGCAGTCCCTGCCCTGAAGGTGATGTTAATGTGAGAACCGGCGAGTGTTACCTCAGCTCAATTCTATTTACAATCTATGCGAAACCGTACTTAAAGGTTAGGGAGTATCGTGAAAGTGAAACAAGTAACGCACTTCATCCCCCCAACAAATTGAGGGATCTTCTGTCGGAGGAGTGATAAAATGGATAAGTTTTTATACTGCCTCTAGTATGTAGATATCGATATATATAGACTACAACATATATTTACACTTGCTTGGCGGTCTGCCTTGAAAAAGGCTTTGAGAATAAGTGACATCCTCCCCACCCTTTCGGATGGGGCTTCCAGCTTTCCATGGTGGTCTCGTTCCCTCACGGGAAGCGATGCTTAGCCTACGTCTATGGGCTTACGGAAACTTACCAGGTTGCACACGCTGCTCAACCACTATCCTGCCCCTTATTCAGGGGAATTTCTTGCGATGCTGGATAGCGACCTCATGCACGGGCTTCCTTACGCTTACCCCTGTCACTATGCTGACTGGTCGCTTACGGGAGGATATGCCTCCACCCCAGTCGGGGAATTGCGGGTGCGGATTACAGCACCATACCAAACAGCACTATCACCAAAAAATTATATAAAGCTAGCAACTTTCACCCCTTTTGGAAAGGGACTTCCCGCCGCATAAGTTAAAAATCGTTAAAACAATTACAATTCTAAGTGTGATTGCAATGACGGAGAATGTTATTGAAGTGAGAGATCTCACGAAGATTTTCAATAAGACAATAAAAGCTGTAGATCAAATCAGTTTTGAAATAGAAAAAGGAGAGATCTATGGTTTTTTAGGTCCAAATGGGGCTGGAAAGACTACCACTATCTCAATGTTGGCAACAATTCTTAAGCCCACAAACGGTTCAGCTAGAGTTTGTGGTCACGATATCATTCAGGAATGTGATAAGGTAAGACGATGCATAGGAATAGTGTTTCAAGATCCCAGTTTAGATGATAGGCTTACTGGAAAGGAGAATCTTGATTTTCATGCTAGGATGTATGGTCTTAATCGTGATGTACGTAAGAAAAGAATTGATGAAGTTCTTGCTATTGTAGATTTAACAGAACATGCAGATCGATTAGTAGAAACCTATTCCGGTGGAATGAAGAGAAGGCTTGAAATAGCCAGAGGTCTAATGCACTATCCTCACGTCCTATTTTTGGATGAACCTACTCTTGGGTTGGATCCGCAATCGAGAAGAGCTATATGGAGTCATATTGAAAGACTTAACAAAGAAGAAGATGTTACAATCATGCTGACGACTCATTACATGGAGGAAGCAGATCATCTCTGTGACAGAATTGCTATCATTGATCATGGACAGATTGTAGCTTCTAACAATCCTAAAGCGTTGAAGGATGAGTTAGGAGGAGATATAATCCAGCTAAAACCTACAGATGATAATTTGATTGAAAATTTACTCGGTCCATTTCAGGGATTAGAATGGGTACGAAACGTCACACATATAGATGATGCATTTAATTTAGTCGTTGATCATGGCGAAAAAAGAATTCCAAAGGTGCTTGAAATCGCAAAAAATGCAGGGGTCGATATTTCCTCTGTGGGACTTAACAAACCCACACTCGACGATGTGTTTCTTTATCACACAGGTCGAAGAATTCGTGATGAACAAGGAGATAAGGCATCAAGACTTAAAACGATGATGCGAGCGCGTACTCGCAGAAGGGGGTAAAAAAATGAATTTAGAGGCGATTTATGTAATTTGGTTACGCGAATTGAAAATATACACTCGTGCTAGATCGAACATTGTAGGTTCTTTAGCACAAAATTTCTTTTGGTTAGCTATTTTCGGCTTTGGTCTAGGAGCAGCAGTAATGATTCCTGGTCTTGATAACTATCTCATCTTCTTAGCCCCAGGAATAGTAGGAATGTCCTTATTATTCTCCAGTATCTTCTCTGGAATCAGGGTTGTGTGGGAAAAACAGTTTGGATTTTTAAAAGAGATGTTAGTTGCACCTGTCCCGAGATCGTCTATAATGCTGGGTAAAACACTTGGAGGTGCCACCACATCTACATTTCAGGCATTTATTATGCTTCTACTAGCAGGTCTGATTGGTGTTCCCATATTCGCAAATCCGATTGGAATAGGAATCGCAGTCATAATCATGTTTATTACAGCTTGTGCTTTCGTGGCACTGGGTGTTGCAATTGCTTCAACAATGAGGGATCCTCACGGCTTTCAGTTGATCATGAACTTTATAGTCATGCCAATGTTCCTCTTGTCAGGTGCGTTTTTCCCAGTTACTAATTTGCCAAGTTGGCTACAGATTTTAGTTCTCTTTGATCCTTTGACTTACTGCGTTGATGGTCTGAGAAATACATTGATAGGAGTTTCTGCTTTTCCTTTAACAATCACCATATCTGTCTTAATAGGATTTATGATAGCAACGCTGCTATTTGGAAGCTTTCTCTTCCGAAAAACAGAAATTTAAGGAAAACATGAAAAAATAGTATAAAAATTGTTTCTACTCGTCTATTTTTTTGAATTCTTCCAAGTAGAGCTTTGGACGGCGATCTTGGATAAAGCTGTGAGTTTCCATTGAGGGAAGTACCTCGGCAATCTCTTTCCATGTCGTAACATGATATAACGGACTGTCTTTACGCGTTTCACGTAGCCAACCCAGATCGAGTTCGGCTGTTATAACCTGCTGATCAGGACCACATTCTACTACAACATCGTTTTCAAATCTCGGCGAAACAATCAAAGTTCCGACCCATTTTTGTTTAGCCATTCCCGCTGAGCACACAAATACATTATTCTCTAGAGCGCGAACACGACATAACCGTTTCCAAAAGGTCAAAAATTGCGCTGGCATTCGAGATGGTACAAAAAGAATTTCTGCTCCTTTCAATGCAAGAATTCTAGGCGTTTCAGGAATAGCGAGATCCTGACAAAGAAGCACACCGGCTTTTCCAAAATCAAGATCGAGTACTTTGAGTACATCGCCAGGAGTAGATTTTCTGAAGGTGGGTTCCCATGGAAATAAATTGACCTTTCTGTGATTGAAGATAATTTGTCCTTTTCTGTCAAACACTGGGGTTGAATTATACTTTCTATTCGCGTTTTCAAAAAGTCCGCCTGTTAAATACACCTTATTATCCCTTGCAAAATCTGATAAGACATCCGTTGTTGGACCAGGGATGGGTTCTGACAAGCCAGCACCTATGAATAACTCTGGTAAACAAATGAAATCCGCTTCTAGCGCAACAGCTTCTTCCATTAAGGCTATTGCACGTTCAATATTTCCCTCCCTCTCACTCTTAAGCTCACTCTTAATCCATAACTGGACGGCAGCTACTTTTACGGTATCTTTCAACATTATCACTCCATTATCAGCTTATATGAACGTTCATAACATGAAATAACACAGCATACAGAGTGGTATTTTGCATGTTTCGTCCTTTTAACTTATATGGTGAGAAGTTCCCTTTCGACAGGTGGGACGGTTCACAATTAAACCAAAAAAAAGTTATTTGTCGAGCGTTTGCGTTGCGAGGATATCCTGTGTTATCTCTTGGAAAATACGGTCAACATTGTCGCCTGTTTTTGCACTTGTTGGGATAAATTTTTTTAATTTATTTTTTAAAAGATATTCTTGAATAAATTTATTGTCAATTACTCCCGAAATATCTGATTTTGTACCAACTAAAAAGACCGAGGGATTTTTTGTATTTTCCCTGATAATTTGTAACCATTCATCTAAATTAATTAATGTAGTAAAATCATTCATATCAAAAGCCAATATAACGCCATGAGCACCTTTGCAGTAACTAGGGAGAATGAAGCGAAAACGCTTTTCACCACCAAAGTCCCATAATTGAAGAGTGACAACTCTATCTTCTGTTTCTAGCACTTCACTGAAAAAACCTGCACCAATCGTTATTTTCATCACTTCTAGAAACGTATTTGACACGTATCTATTAAGTAAGCTTGTTTTTCCAACCCCGCCGTCGCCTGCGACAATTATTTTGACGTGATACTCCTCTTTCCTTGTCACAACTGTCATTTAGGTTCCTCTTTGATATCTTTTACATTTAGGTGTTGCTAATGATGAAATTGCAGTACTTCTAAAAAAGTATTTTGGACTTTTTAAAAAAAACTTCCAATTTGAAATTAATTACCAAAAACAATTGCCTCCATTTGCCTTATCATTGATTTAACAGATAATAAAAGTAGAATTGCTGCTCCAAATTAGAAAATAAGTTTAAGCATATAAGTAAATCAAAATAGTTGGATGGTGGTGGTCTCAAATATGACAGGATTTGTGTATAACGACTTTTATATTAAAAAAAAGATGTCCACATCTATTTTGGTCTAATCTTAGAAGCGACATGTCCCATTTTCTTGAAACTTTCGATCTGTTCGAATAGTTTTCCAGCAGTAGATTCAATACCTTGTGGAATTAATTCTTCTCTTAACTCATTAATTGTATACCCTGCATCTTCAGAATTGCCAATGATTTCGAGAATTTTTTTATTTTCTTCTGAAAAATGCTCTACTTTTCCTTTTAGCTCTGTCCACGGTTTTTTTAGCAAATAAACACGTGTAAATGTTTCTGCCGAAATTTCTTCTGCCGTTTCTACTATTTCAGATATGTGTCCCATCTTTTTAAAAGACTCAAGCTGTTCGAATGTTTTTCCAACGGACGCTTCAATTCCTTGTGCTTTCAATTTGTCGACAATTTCTGGTGCCATCATTCCTGCAGTAGAAGCATTATCAAGGAGTTCAAGAACATTCTTGTTTTCTTCTGAAAAGTGTTCTACGCGTGGTTTCAACTCTGCCCATGGTTTTTTCAACATATATCGTTTATAAAATGCAGGTGAAAGTTCGGTTTCTTCTATTTTGTAGGCTTCACCTTCAATGATCGCAGTTTTGTGATCCTTTGAGATTTTGATTGCTTCATCCTTTGGAAAAACGTTCTCTCTTCGTACATTTCCGTCGGTATCAAGATAAAGAAGTAGTATATGAGTACCGTGGTCAAGTGTTTTTGTTACTAATCCCATGGATTGTGATGCACGTTCAATATCTTTTTCAGTAATTTCGAGAGCTTCTCTGGCACCACAATTCGGGCATGTTACTTGAATTATCTTAGAGGAAAGCATAATTATCAGCCATAGAGATTATATAATCAGTTCAGACGGGAAAATGTGAGGATTATTACAATCCTTGCCCATACCAGATTTATAACTATCCTCTTTAATAAACATTACTGGTAACGACATAAGAAAGCCCATAGCTTGAGCCAGTAGATGAATTGTGTCAGGATATTACATTGTTAACTTCTTGATAAATTTTGCTGAGTTTATAAACAAGGATATAGTAAGTAGAGTGAGAAGCTGCGTGCTTTATAATTAACTGGATACTTTAAATTGTGCGGAGAACTTGTGTCATGTCAATAAAGAACCAGCAAATCAAAGCTACTTTGAAGGCAACTAAGGAGCGCCGTAAACAGCTGGTGTGCCGGGTGTATACCGCCAAGCTTGACCGCTCGCACTTAAACCAAGACTCACTAAATCGCTTAAAATTCTTATTTTTGGAAGCGAAATGGCTGTACAATTATTGTGTTGGCCATCCTAACGTGTTTTCTATTGATGATAAAATAACAGCCGTGCCGGTGAAGGTTAAAGACCGGTTTGAGCTTCGCCAATTGAGGTATATACCTGCACAAGTACGTCAGAGCATCATAACACGCACTCAGCAGAATATCCGTGGCTTAGCGCGTTTGAAAGCGAAGGGTCACACAGTGGGGCGATTGAAGTTTAAGTCCTATGTGAATTCCATCCCGCTCAAGCAATACAGCAATACCTACAAGCTTATCAACGGCAAATACTTGCAACTTCAAAAGATACCACAAAAATTGAGAGTCAACGGCTTGGAACAACTGCCATCTAATTGTGAATGTGCCAATGCCACGCTACTTCACCAGCATGGCGATTATTACGTGGCAATAACTACCTATACTCCGCGAGAACACACGCCGACGGTGGTGCCAGCCAAATCAATTGGCATAGATTTTGGTGTAAAAAATCAGTTAATGTTTTCGAACGGTGTACGTGTGCAATATAAGGTGCCAATTACGCGCCGTATAAAGCAGTTGTGTAAGCAATTAAGTCGTAAACAGTATCGCAGTAAGAATTGGTGGAAAACGCTGTATAAGTTGCTCAAAGCCTACGCCAAAACCACCAATATTAAACGCGACATCCGCAATAAACTTGTTCATTTCCTCTACACCACTTTCCAAGTGGTATGTTATCAAACTGAGAATTTAGGCGCCTGGCAACGCCTCTGGGGTCGTAGAATGCTGTCAACCAGCCTCGGTGGAATCATTAGCATGCTTGAAGTCAAGGTGCATACACCGGTGGAAATCGACCGTTTCTTCCCCTCTACTAAGACCTGTTCGCACTGCGGTCATCAGCGCGCCATGAGTTTAGCAGAACGTACCTATGTGTGTCACCACTGTGGTTTGGTGATAGACCGTGATTATAACAGCAGTTGTGTGCTAGAACACGAAGGTAATAGAATACTAGGTAGGGGACCTACCGAAGTCACGCCTGCGGAGACTAATACCTCTACGTTAGCGTTGGAGTATCTGAATCAGATAGCCTACGTTAAGGCAAGTATGGTCGCAGAAACAGGAAGCCTCACCGCTTTAGCGTGAGGTAGTTCACGTCCTCAAAAATATTGTGATGATTACAGAGGTACTTGTTTTTTAACTTAGTCGGCGGGAAGAAAGGGATTTTAAAGAATAAGGAATTCTCGATAATAAAGACGATCGAAAAGAGAAGTTATTTCAGGATGTTACTTTTAAGGTCGAAACGTTTTTTTACAGGGAGGACATTAGAATCTTGAGGAACACACCACTTATGTGAACTATCAGAAAAGAAATATCTAATTAATTAGAGCTAAATAAATTTACGCAAGGATTAAAATGTTATTTAAAAAGGATGAAAGAAATGATTCATCTCATTTTAGCAACGTTTGAGTCTGGGCTGGGCTCGGTATTGTATGATGACAAGGTTATTTCGGCGAAAAACTCACACTCAAACTTAGGAGAAGGATATGATAGTTCAGAATATTATCCTCGTTTTATTCGAGCACTCTATGATTTTGCGAAAGAATTATCGAAGGAAACGCTAAGAGTTCATAAAGTGGATATTGGTGATTATTATCTTTTACTTTTTGATACAGGTGAAGTATTATGGGGCTTTTTTTGTGATTTTTGGGATAATATGCCCTATACTGAAGAAAAGATTATGAAAATTATCAAACTTTTGGATTCTACCGTAAGAAAGGCAGATAGAACGCAACCGCAATTTGAAATTGAAAATTCATTGCATCAAAAACTAGATCAAATATTGACTACTCAGGTGTTTCCTAAAGACAAATTGGAAGAAATCAATGAGATTATTGAAAAATTGGACAATACTGCTCCACCACAGATTACAATAACTTCTGTTTACCTTTTTGATATTGATGGTGGAATTGTAAAGGCATGGGAGCCTGTTAAGGATTATGGAGGTAAAATTCGTCGAACTCTCTACAAGCTAGTATGTGAAATGCCATTTCATTTTCAAAGTAGATTAGAACTAAATGTTGATCTAGGTTCAAATGAAAATGAAGGCTGGAAAATTTTACGCTTAGGAGACACAGAATTTGCGATGTGTTTTCGTGTAATGTACGCGACAGAACACAGGGGTCTACTGAATGTCATAACAAAATCTACATGTGAAAAGGTCTTAGAAATCATTAAGAATGACATCCAAAATGTCAAAACAAAAGCATCACATTATTCATATGAAATTCGAGCAAAAGACCTTTTCGATTTTTAATTGATAGACAGTTTACTCTTTAAAAAACAGTAAAGAGTCTTAAAGACTAGATATAAACGAAAATGAAGTAGAAAATAAAGTCAAAGTTTCCTGAAGAAAAATGGTGAACTGAAAATGAAAACTCTTGAGGTTGAAATTCCTTTTGATGAATTACCAGAAGAAATTCAGAAAAAATGCCGCGATAGCATCAAAAAAGAAATTAAAACGACTTTTGCAAGAGAAAATGACGGAAACGGATGGGTGATTCATTGCGAATTTCTTGGAGAACCTGTACAGCATAAGAATGTTCATGATACAGAATTGCAGGAAAATGAAATTATTGAACAGTTTTATGCTAAGGACATTGAATCTGAACTCATTGATCTGCTGCTTTCAGGTCAACACTTGTTTCCACTGGACATAGTGATTCGAATAACCCAGAAGCAGTTATAAGGTTGCTTATTTCTTTTTTGTTTTTAGAGATCTAGATTCACGAAAACATGTAAACTAGATGTAGTTTCTGGATTTCTGATTAAAGAGCTTCCTATTCAGTAAAGAATTTAAATATAACAATAAATTGTCAGACAATCGTTCTCATATAGCACTTGGAAGTGGATTATTGAATTTTGTGGAGCTCCAAGTTCAAATTGCAAATCAGTATACACTAGTTAATGAACATAGAAAGAAGAGAGATCAATATAATGAAAAAACACGTGAATTGATGAGAGAATCTATACAACTTCGTGAAGAACGTGTGAAATTTATTGAACAGGCCAAGAACGAACAAAAAAAACGCGATGAGATGAACAGTAAAGTCCGTGAATATAAAGAACAGCGGAAGGAACTAAATGAAGAAATAAAAAAGGCACGAGAAAGATTGAATGAATTAAAACAGGGAAGAAACGAACTCGAGGATAATAGTCCTTCAAAGAGTCCCACAAAAAGATTGATGAGAGAACTAAAAGATTCAGAATGGATAATTCAAACGACGGTAATGAGCTTAGATAAAGAAAGAGAATTAGTTAAGAAGATAGCAAAATTGGAAGCGCAATTAGAAGAAAAAACGACCGCTCAAAATAAAATAAATGAGTTTCAATCAAAAATAATTGAAGAGGCTGCTTCCCTTGGGGCAATAAAGGCAAAACTGGAACATTCTCATCAAAAAGTTATAGATTATGCTAAAAAAGCACAAGAACATCACGATCAAATGGAAAAACTTTTTTTAAAAGCTAAAGAATTTGAAAAAAGAGCAGACGAATTATATAAGCAATTTCTTGAAGTTAAGAAACTAGCGGATGACGAACACAAAAAAGCCGTAAAGATTTATGAAAAAATTGACATGTTAAAAAAGGAAATTAATGATTTGAAGAAAACGGAAGAGGAAGAAAAGCAAAGACGCATAGATGTAAAGCTAGAGGAGAAAGAGAAAGTCGCAGTTCAGAAACTCAAGGAAAAGAGAAAGAAGTTAACAATGGAAGAGTTTAGGATTCTTGTGGAAAAAGGACTCATTTGATCTTTTCATTTTAACTGAGATTTTTGAAGAATTAACTATTGGATGGGGACTTTTGTGGATGATCTTTTAGAAAAAGTATTGAATACGGTAAATTTCCCTGAAATTGATTTCATGGATATTCGAGTTTTTCAAAAAAAAGCAACAACTGTCCGTGTTGAAACAGGGCGCATATCAAAATTAATAAATTCGTCATACGGAGGCGCTGGTGTGCGTGTGTTTTCTTCTAATGGCTGTTGGAGTCATGCTTCCAACAACTCAGTTAGTGAAGAATCATTATTGAAAACATTAAATGTAGCTTATAAAACCGCAAAGAGTCTTACTAACAAAACTTCAAATGAACAAATCAAATTGCCTTCAATTCAACCTATTAAAAAGAAAACAGTGATTAAAGCTAAAATACATCCAAACGATGTATCTCTTGAAGAAAAAGCGAAAAGAGTCTTCGAATATGAAAAAATCGCTAGGACAGTCGATCCCCGAATAGTAAATACACATTTCAACTATCAAGATTCAATTACCAAAGAAATAGTTGTCAATTCCTTTGGAAGTAATGTTAGTAGCACTTGGATTTATACACAACTGAGAGGAAGAGTTACAGCCAAAGAAATGGATTTACGAGAAAAAGGTTTCTCCACGGTTGGAAAAACACAAGGTTTTGAAGTTATTGAACAAATTGACGCTGAAGAGTTCAGTATAAACGCTGCTAGAAAAGCATTATCGAAACTCACTGCAAAAACACCAACAGCAGGCAAATTTAACGTCATTCTAGATCCCCGTCTTACGGGATTATTTGCGCATGAAGCATTTGGACATTCCGCAGAAGCTGATTTAGTAATGGAGGGCGCTTCTGTCCTTGAGGGCATGCGTGGTAAGCAAATCGCATCTCCAAATGTGACAATTATTGATGATCCTACGATACCTGGAAGCTTTGGTTTTTTCCAGACGGATAGTGAGGGGGTAATCGCAAGACAAAAAGAACTACTTGCTGATGGGGTATTAACTGAGTATTTACACACGTTGGAGACTGCCTCAAAAATGAATATGTCACCAAATGGGAGTGCAAGGGCTAGTAATCATCACGTGACGCCTCTAGCAAGGATGGGTAGTATCTATGTTCAACCTAAAGATTATTCATTTGAGGAATTGATTGAAGGGGTAACGGGCATTTACATGAAAGGAGCTGAATTCGGACATGTGGATCCTGCAACTGGCGAATTCCTATTTAAAGCAGAGCAAGGATGGAACGTTGAGAATGGAGAGATAAAAGAACAGTTACGAGATGTTGCTTTATCAGGGTCAACTTTAGAAACACTAAGGAACATAGAAGCTATAGGCAAAGATTTAGTCCTTTTAGGACCTGGTCAATGCGGAAAGAGAGGCCAACTTGTTCCTGTTGATGATGGAGGACCACATATTCGCGTAAAAGACGTTATCGTAGGAGGACTACAATAATATTATCATGTCCTCCTCATTAACAACTAAAGAAATCAACTCTTATCTAGATTAAATAAAGTGTTATTTGAAGGTAGGATTATGGCATTAAAAATACTAGAATATCCAGAAAAATTGTCAGATTTTTTCGTTAAAGCGATAATCATTGGATTTATATACGCAATTTGTATCTATGGTTTCCGATTCGTGTTTCAGTTCCTACAGGTCAGGCCTATACCTGGTAATCCTTTACTAGGCTTTGTTCTTGAAGTTATAGCTGGAGTAATTCTTGCCTTAGTTCTTGGCTTTGTTTCAATTAGATTTACCTTTCCGTTTGTTACACGATCCATATTTGTCTTTTCGATTTTATTCATTATAGGCTACGCAAATAATATTGTGGAACTCCTCTTCTATTCAACAACACCAATCTATGTATTCTATCATGACTTTGCATTCACACTAGCAACGCACATAGTAACGGCTGCGGTTATTGCTCTTCTCTTTCCACCACTGAACGACACAGATTCTGCGATAACTCAACTAAAGATTTTCTTCTCTGGACACTCAACGACTTGGTGGATTTTCCGAGTGTTGATAGCCGGTGCATTATATTTCCCAATTTATTTTGCTTTTGGTTTGATAGTCAGCCCGATAGTAGTATCCTACTATACTGACCCAGCCCTAGGACTTGAGCTTACAATTCCCGGCTTTGAGGTAATGATTCCCTTAGGAATTGCAAGAGGAATAATCTACGTTCTTGTCCTCATCTTACCCATGGCAATGGCTAAGCTTGAGAAATGGAAATTAGTCCTCTATTTAACTGCAATTCTAGCAGGTGTAGGCGCTATAGCCGGTTTTATTCCTCTCCAACTATGGCCAATAGCTCTTCGTGTGACACATGGCTTAGAAATAACTGCAGATTCTTTCTTTCATAGCCTCGTGATCGTTAAAGTGTTAGACAAGTTCTCAAAAGAGCAGATCTAAATGCCTGTTCAAGTTTAAATGCGCAATTCTGTATCAAAAAAACAGCATTTTATCATTTCTCCGCAAGAAGACCCCCCAACTTGTTTGGGGGATGAATTGCGTTTTTACTTTGTTCACTTTCACCGTAGTGTCCCCCAGCTTTAAATAGGTTTTTGCGTATAGTAACTCTAGTGACATGAATCTCAGGGGAACACAGGGAGAAGTGTGATGAAACGAACTTACCAATTTCGCGTGTATCCGACCACGCAACAACAGACGACGTTAACTCAATGGCTCACTACCTGTCGTATGTTGTATAATAACGGTCTGGCAGAGCGAAAAGACGCCTGGCACACTCACCAACACTCAGTCAGCTATTATGAGCAAGCCACCCAATTGAAAGCTGCAAAAAAGACCAACCCGTTTCTGAAGGTGGTTCATTCTCAAGTACTCCAAGATACACTAAGAAGACTGGATAAAACCTTCAACAACTTTTTTAAGCGTATTCAGAAGGGGGAAAAGCTGGATATCCACGATTTAAAGGGAAATACAGGTATGATTCCTTCACTTACCCGCAAAGTGGGTTCGCCCTCGAAAAGAACAAGAAGAAACTCCGCCTCTCGAAAATTGGAAGTATCACTATTAAACTACATCGCCCGATACCTGCTGAAGGAGTTATCAAGACCTGTACCATAAAACGCGATGTCGACCACTGGTATGCCTGTTTTGCAGTAGAACTTCCTGACCCTGAGTCTCAGAGGGAACTACAGACCGCGATAGGGGTGGATGTCGGGCTGAAGAGTTTGTTAGCGTTAAATAATGGAGACACGATAGACAACCCCCGCTGGTTCAGAAACTCAGAGAAGAAATTAGCGAACGCACAACGAAGGAAAGACAGGAAGAAGAAAGGTTCAAATAACCGTCACAAGCAGAATAAAAAAGTAGCACAGCTACACCAGAAAATACGTCACCAGCGAACGGACTTTCATCACAAGCTCAGTAGGAAACTGGTCGATAGTTATGACCTGATTGTGTATGAAAATTTAAAGATTACAAACATGGTCAAGAACCATCATTTAGCGAAGTCGATTAGTGACGCCGGCTGGGGCCAGCTCATGTTATTTACAGAGTACAAAGCGGAGGAAGCTGGTACTCTCGTAGAATATGTGAGTGCTTATAACACCACACAACTGTGTAGTAGATGTGGAAAGCGTGTGCCAAAAATACTGGCAACCCGTATCCACAAGTGTCCTTACTGTGGACTTAATTTAACAAGAGATCATAATTCGGCCATCACGATTTTACAGCGATCAACTTACTATACAGAATCACTCTCATCATCATCATCAGGGCAGGGACTGCCCGTTGAGCCTGTTTGACATATCCCGTTGGGGAATGGATGATTCAGGAAGCCAGCCTACTTGTAGGGTGGTAGTTCACCAATTCGTATTAATCAAACTACATAATTTGAATTGCATGAAAGCATCATTTCACGCGATTCATAAGAATACTAGATTCTATCTCACACTTACAATTACCACTTATCAAGGTGAACTATCTCATTCAAAGACTTCTTGGGTTGCTGAACTGGGTCCTCATCAGGTATACCAAAAGTAACCAAACCCACTATCTTAGAATCTGCTGGGAGGTTTAGCGTGTCTCTGAGTTTTGTATCATTCCAAGCTCCTATCCAGCAGCACCCTACTCCTTGAAGCCAAGCAGCCGTAACCATGTTCTGAAGAGCTATTGTTACATCCATCAAAGTAAGCCTCTCCATAATTACCTCAGAAGGTTTGTATAACCCCACTACAATGAAGTCGGCTTCACTAGTAAATTCATTATATCCTCCAAAGGAACAAGCTTTTTTGGCTTCCTGATCCCTTATAACGACGAAGTGCCAAGGCTGCGTGTTTACTGCTGAAGGAGAACGCCTTCCAGCTTCTAAGATGTTATTTAATACGCTTTCAGAGACGTGTTCCTTCTTATACTTTCTGATACTTTTACGGGTCAACATTTTTTCAATGCAATTCATTTCTTTCACCATTTTTCATTCTAAAATTTCAGATCGCCTATATTTTTCGTATGCTTCATTTGAGGTCATTACAGGTATGATTTCGAAATCCACTAAATCTTGCCAGTTTGAAATCCACTCCTGTAACTTATTTATGTCATCGCACTCAACAACTTGATAACATTTCTCAAATTTTATGTCTACCCAGCTATTTATATAGCTCAAGCCTTCTGGCATCATCCTGCCATTCTTCTCATATCGATCGTATACCGCTTTAGCACTGCTTTTCTTGAAATTCTCAATCACCATGAATATCATACAACTACCTCACAAAGACTCTTTTCTTATAGGGGAAGTTTTCTGGCTCTTTAGCTGTATATATTTAAGGATTAGAGTGAATACTTGTTGGAGGGTATTCTAATCAAAACTAAAAATCCTTGTGTTCGTGAAACTATTCTTTATGAAGACTTACCAAACAAGAAGGTACGCTGTGGCGTATGTGAACGAAGATGTGTAATCCTCAACGGAGAGCGAGGATTTTGTAAAACACGTGAAAATATGGATGGTAAATTGTTTACATTGATTTATGGTGACATTTCATCAATTTCAGCAAATCCCATTGAAAAAAAGCCATTATTCCATTTTTGGCCTGGAAGTTATGCACTAACTGTCGGCTCATGGAGTTGCAATTTTACATGCCCTTGGTGTCAAAATTGTGGAATTAGCAAAACCGAACCAAATTCACGTCGAACAAACTATATGAGTCCAGAAGTATTCGAAAAAACTATGAAAGCGAATGATTGCATTGGATCATCGATTAGCTTTAATGAACCTACCCTGCTTTTGGAATACTCTCTTGATGTATTTGATACTGTAAAAGAAGCTGGTCTATATTACAACACGTATGTAACAAATATGTACATGACAGAAGAGGCTTTGAAATTACTCATAGAACATAAATGCGATGCGTTTGCCGCTAATATGAAGGGCGATGCAGAAGTTGTCAAAAAGTACTGTGGTGCAGACGTAGAACTCATATGGAGAAACCTAAAGTTAGCAAAGGAAATGGGAGCACATGTCGAAGTAATTACGCTTGTAATACCAACAATTAATGATGATGCACAAATCCTAAGCGAGATTGCCACTCGTATCCATAATGAATTAGGTAAGGATACGCCTTGGCATTGCACTCGTTTTCATCCCGCATATAAATCTAAAGATCTAGGACTCAAAGCGAGAACGCCTATTGCTACACTAGAAAAAGCATATGAACTTGGAAAAGACGTTGGTTTGCGATTTGTGTACTTGGGAAATGTACCAAATCATCCTTATGAAATCACATATTGTCCTTCCTGCAAGGCATTATTGATTAAACGGTTTATTTTTGACTCTCAGATCTTTTTTGATGTTAAAAAAAGAATAGGTAACAGAATTTATTTCGAGAAGAGGTGTCCGAACTGTGGAGAACATATTGCAATATTTGGTGAATTTATTAAAAAAGAAAAAGGGATTTTTGGATAAGTCTCTATGAAGAAGGCTTCACTAATGGATTATTTCTAACTCGGGATGACGGCGCTCATAATAGCGGATATATGTTTTTAGGACTTCAATCATTGCACGGATTCCCATTTTGACTATAGCTTTATGACCCATATCGCTGGCAACCACTCTATAATTTCTGTCCATATGCTTAATGTTGTGTTTCCAGCAGTCTAAGAGAATGCGAAAATGATAGTGGTTCATATAATCGGCTATGAAAGCTCTGGAATCTCTCATTGATGTAACCTGCATCGGAACGAAGAAAAGTGGTATATACAAGTGAGGAAATGCGTCTAATCTATTTATTAGTTCAAGGGTCTCCTTCATTTCATCTGATCCTTCACTAGGAAGCCCTGCTACTAATGTACAGACATTCGTCCAACCCAATTTGGCACACGTTCGTAGAGCGTCGTATATCATGTCTGGATATTCTTCTGACGAGAAAGGAAGGGCTTTACCACGCATTATTTCTCCAATTGTTTTGGTACATCCTGTTTCGATTCCTGGTTGACAACCATAGTACTTATGCCCTTTGCTTCGGAGGTATTTAGTCAGTCGTTCAAAAAATTCTGGGTCGAAAGCCATTGGTGCTAAAGTCGAATGCGTTACAAACACCCGACTTATGCCAACATCCTCGAAGAGGGTTTTATATAAATTCATAATGGCATCTTCGTCCGGGTAGAAGTGCTTTGAGTTGGAACCATATAAGAACGCGTCCTCAGACTGTAGACACATGGAATTATCACTGCTTCCCTCTGCATTTATTTTTGCATCATGTACGATTTTTTCGAGAGGGAAATCTCGCATTTTTCCGGCGGTATTTGGTGCACAGAATTTACATCCTCTCCCGCATCCTCGTGATATCTCTGTATAATTGCCAAGAGCTGGCCCCTGTAATAGAGGTACATCTTCTGGTTTTACAGGTTTACCATAGTACACTCTTTTATCAGGATCGCCATCATTTTCCATTATTTCGGGAAAAATCTCTGGAATTACATATTCTCCTTCACCGATTACTAAATGATCTATACCAAATTTATCCATGTGGTCTTGTACTTCCCAGGCACCTGGGCCGCCCATAACAACTTTAAATCCATATTTATGCTTTAACTCCTTGACTTTTCGCATTAATCTAAAATATTCGATGCGATTGTGTGGGATGCCCTTAAAAATGGTGCTCCAGGTTGAAGTTGCAGGACCGATTCCTAATGGATCTTCTGCCGAAATACCAACGATTTTTGTCTTCTTGTTTATCAATTTATCTAAATGAAGCGAATGTGCAACTTTTACTTGTTCTCTGGAAAAACCACTTTGTATACATGTTGCTTCAATGGTTCTAAGACCGAGAGTGGCCCGAACTAAAGTCCCATCAGAATAAGCTGGTTCGAGTGGGCAAAAGAACTTGAAGTAAATCCAGTGTGGACATATATTTTGTGGTAAACAAGCGCCAAATCCGACGTATGGGATCCCATTGTAATCGCTTGTTAGCGATAGATCTGAGGTTAATATGATTTCTGCACGTGCCATGTAAATTCACCTGCCCCTTAAGACAAAAAAGTTCCGTCATAGTTCTGAATAAATAGATAGGATTCTATACAATAGTTAACGATCATTTTTAGTACACAATTACATTTTCTAATTTGTATTAATTTTACGTGAATACTATCGGGGCTAAAACATTCCGATCAATATTTTAGCCGTTGTATAGTTAACTTGTATTTAAGAATCTTTTTCTATTTCATGCCTTTACAAGTATATAAACAGTGCGATTTTGGAGTATATAGTGCTATATAGCACTGCGATATTGGCAAAAACGTCAATAAGTATGATAGTATTATCATTCGGGTCGAAATCTTTTGCAATAATTACAGGTAGAAGTCAATATTTGTCTCTACCAAAGGAGTAACATCACCATTTAATTTTTATATTGAATCCTACGACTATACTCTCCCATGAAAAAATTGAGGGATAGAATTAATGCAAATTAATGCAAATCTTGCTCAGTATACTAGTGTTGCTTTTATTATTCTCGCAGTCGTGGTGATCATCTTCATTTGGAAAGAAAAATGGATTATTGGAATGGCATTTAGAAATTTCAAACGAAAAAAAACCAGAAATACATTAACTGTTATTGGTGTGTTATTCAGTGTTGCAATGTTAACTGGTTTTAATATCACAAGAGTTAACGTTAGTAATACTTTTTATGAGACGATAGAGCTCGCTACTGGTAAATTGGATTTGGAGATTACTAGAGCGGATGGTGAAGCATTTTCGGAAGATTTA
Organism: Candidatus Borrarchaeota archaeon; assembly: GCA_016840645.1. The sequence goes on from JAEORY010000004.1 coordinate 32,204, forward strand.
ATGCACATTCTTGATGATGTAGAAGGGATTGAGGCCTATGCACCAAGAATACAGCGTTATAGCATTATTTTTCTTCATGAATCATGGAATTCCACAACAGCAACGGTACTTGGAATAGATCCTACCTTAGATACCGCCTTTGGGGAACTTTATGACATAAACGGATCAGAACCAATTGATCATCTTGTAAAAGACTCGAATGTGATTGTCTCAGAATCATTAATGGATGGTATTTCCGGAGAACAAAATGATCAAATAGTAAATGCATCAGTAGGAGACAGTCTCAATATTAAACATTATTATGATTATCCAAACTCTAAATCTAAAAGATTTAATATCGCTGCCTTTGCAGAAAGTAAGGGGAAAATCGCACAGGTTGGCTATGGCCGTGTAGTTGTGGTAACATTAGGCAATGCAAGAAAATTAATGCCAAAGATGAGTGGCAAAATTGACAAGATTGTCATAAATCTAACAGAAGAAAGTAGGAAAGACTATAAAGCGGTTATGGCAGCGATCCAAGATAAATTTGGTAAGGATTTTATAGTTGAAGCAGTCAGAGAAAGTCTACTTGCAATAGCAGAAGGCGCTGTGGCAGGTTTTGACGAAGCATTAAGATGGTCTGGTTTAATCACTTTATTGGCTTCTGTATTTCTGGTATTTAACAGTATAATTATGACTATCTCTGAACGAAGATATGAATTAGGTGTAATGCGCTCTATTGGCATGTCAAAGTTTCAAGTGTTCCGGCTGATTTTTTACGAAATCCTCCTCTTGGGTGGATTAGGTTCTCTTATAGGAGCCTTCGGAGGAATCTTGGTTGCACATGCGATAACCACTTATGTTTCAAATACATACGTATATGGATTTAAAGTTGTAATAGACAATGTGGTAATAGATCCTTCAATTATGTTTAATGGTTTTCTTATGGGTCTTTTATTTACTATAGCAGGGGCTTTAGTTCCGCTTTTGTCAGTAACTAGTATGAAAGTAATTCATGCTTTACGCGGCGTCTCCGATAGTGATGCGAAAAAGAAGATGCCTCTCATAGCGGTAGTTGGTGGTATTGTATTAGCTGCTGTAGGCCTAGGTGGTCTTTTAATCGTTTCTAGTATACCTTCCGGCTTCTTATCAGATTTCCTATCAGGTACACTTTTCTTATTTGTTATTGGAATAGCTGTTGTTGTTGCAAAATTTAGTAAAAAAGCAGCTGGACTTGTCGGAGGACTTGGTCTTACAGCCATTGGAGCGTTCATCACAATATCTGCGATTTCATATCTAAGTGAAATTGTTTTGATGGTTGGAAGTATTATACTCTGTGGGGCGCTTCTTGGTATAATCTCAGAAGCCTTTCATAGAATTATTGATACTATACCCGCATTCAAGACAATAGCTAAGATAGCTAGCAGAAATGTTACGCGTCATTCAGTTCGTTCAACGCTCACATTCGGCATCTTTACTATTACAATCACTCTGAGCATCCTCTTCAGTTCAATTAACACAGCCGTAGATGCAGGAGTAGTTAATTACATTTCAGAAGGACTTAATATGGACTTAATTGTCACTACAAATACAGGTGCCCCAGCAAGTCTATCTGGAAACTTATCACGAATTGAAGGAGTCCACTGGACTAATGACACGCCAAACGGAGAATGGAGACCTGGCGTTAGCGTAGCCGAAATGACTGGAGCAAAATTTGAACTCTGGGATGAAGAAGAAACATCCCTGTTGATGGCCGTTAACTCATCAACATTTGCTATTGCTATTGAGCAAGATATAGTTCAGCCTGATCCAAATAGTATGGATCCTATAAAACTCGTTGAACAATTAGGAGATGCAGATAATAAATGTATTATAAGTGACAGACTAGCAGAAAAACTTCATGTACAAGTAGGTCAGAAAACAAGACTTGAGATCTCAGCTCATGGTAACTCTACAGAATTTAAAGTTATAGGTATTGTACATAATGACCTAATTGGTTATCCGAAGGGTGGTTATTTCGCCATAATCGACCTTGAGAATTATTATGACTTCGGATTTGATGATGATGTACACATATTTTACGTAAAACTTCGAAATCACCATTGGAATGGTACAGTGGTCGATCAAGATATAATCACACAACAGATTCTTGATTTATATGGTGATGAATACAATTTACATGTCACACAAACAAAAGAAATTGTGTCAGAATGGCAAGCCAATGTCACGAATACAACAAAATTTATGGCTACACTTGCATCCACGTCAACTTTGATTGCACTCCTCTGTCTTGCTACCACAATGATAAGAGTTGTCCAAGAAAGAAGACGGGAACTTGGATTACTTCGCTCTGTGGGATTCTATAAATCTGAGCTCTTTAAATTGTTACTTGGTGAATCATTCCTCTTGGCAGTTCTAGGACTTAGCATCGGCATCATTAATGGCTATATCCTAGCAGCATCGTATCTTCCCTTGTTTAAAAGTATAGGTTTTACTCCCTATGATGCAAAATTCA